>CANRCU010000107.1 GCA_947629215.1 uncultured Clostridia bacterium | reverse complement strand
TGCTTATAATTATGGGCGCGCGTGTAAGCGACCGTGTTGCTACTAATTTTTCTCGTTTTGCGCCCCGAGCAAAGGTTCTGCATATGGATATAGATCCTGCGGAGATAAACAAAAATATCGTTGCAGTCCAATCCGTGATCGGCGATGTGGACGAAATAGCAAAACGTCTGCTTGAACGAATAGGGCAGCTCAGTCATAAAGACTGGATGGAAAATGTTATGCACTATAAAGAAAATTTTCCACTGAAATACGATGACGACGGTTCTTTGAAACCTCAGTATATAATGGAGCGTATAAACGCGATATGCGGCGGTGAAGAGATAGTGGTAACAGAAGTAGGTCAGCACCAGATGTGGGCTTGTCAGTTTATTGAGCAGAAATATCCGAGGCATTTTCTTACATCGGGTGGTCTTGGCACTATGGGTTATGGTCTTGGCGCTGCAATAGGCGCAAAGGTGGGTCAGCCCGACAAAACAGTGTTTAATATTGCGGGTGACGGCTGTTTCTATATGAACCATATTGAGCTTGCAACGGCTGTTGCAAATGATGTGCCCATAATAGAGATAGTCATAAACAACCATGTTCTGGGTATGGTAAGGCAGTGGCAGGATCTTTTCTATGATGCACGCTATTCGCATACCAACCTTGATAAGGCGACCGATTTTATAAAATTGGGTGAGGCTTACAAGTGTGCTGTCTTTAATGTAACAAAGAAAGAAGAGGTCGACGACGCCATAAAAGGCGCTATGGCTGCCGGTAAGCCTGCGCTTATCGTTTGCGAGATAGACAGAGATGAAAAGGTATTCCCGATGATACCTGCGGGAGCAACTTGCGACGATATGCTTACGCTTGATGAATATAATGAAATTAAAAACAAACCCGAATTATGATCGGGAGAATCAAAGATCCACCGTATTAGATGCGGTGGGTCTTATTTTTAACGCAAAAAGACAATTTGGTTCGACGAAAAACGTTAATGTTACATTAATATTACTTATATTACAATTATGTTTCAAGCGTTTTTAACAATCCCTTGTTTATAGGTGCTTGCGGAAATTCAAAATTTTTTAGGGCAAAATTTGCAAAATTACTGTTTGACAACACTATATATAGTGTTGTAAAATATAACTAAGCACAAAATGTAGTAAAGATCAGTACACAGCGTAAGCAATGTATAAATATCTTTGAACGAGAGTTATACGGAGGAGATCATTATGGATGCAACGATCCAAAGGTATATAATCAAAAAAGATAACACGCTGGAACCTTATGACAATACAAAAATAATCAATGCCATAACAAAATCGGCAAACCGTGTTATGTATACCTTTACACAAAGTGAGTACGAACAGGTCTGCAAATGGATAGAAACCCGTATTGAAAACGAAGGGCTTGAAAAGATACCCATTCAGACAATGCACAACCTTGTCGAAAGCGCGCTTGAAGCAATAGAACCGAAAGTTGCAAAAAGTTACAAGGATTACAGAAATTATAAAAAAGACTTTGTTCATATGCTCGATGATGTATATCAGAAGGCTCAGTCGATAATGTATATCGGCGATAAGGAAAACTCAAACACAGATTCGGCGCTTGTTGCAACAAAAAGAAGCCTTATATATAATCATCTTAATAAAGAGCTGTATCAAAAGTTTTTTCTTACAACAAACGAAAAACAGGCTTGCAAAGACGGTTATATCTATATCCACGATATGTCTGCAAGGCGTGATACCATGAACTGCTGTCTTTTTGATATGGCATCTGTTCTTAAAGGCGGTTTTGAAATGGGTAACCTTTGGTATAATGAGCCAAAGACTTTGTCCGTTGCATTCGATGTGATAGGCGATGTGGTGCTTTCGACTGCAAGCCAGCAATACGGCGGGTTTACCGTTCCCGAAATAGATAAGATACTTGAGCCTTATGCAATTAAAAGCTATGACAAATACTGTAAAGAAATGCTGCTTTATATAGAGCATATCAAAGGCGGCAAAACAGACGAAAAAGACCGTGAATATGCCGAAGAAGTTGCCAAAAAACGTGTTAAGCGTGACTTTGAACAGGGATTTCAGGGTCTTGAATATAAGCTGAACTCGGTCGGTTCTTCACGCGGGGATTATCCGTTTATAACTATAACACTTGGTCTTGCTCAAGGTGAATTTGGTAAAATGGCATCAATAACCGCTCTTGAAGTCCATAAAAACGGACAAGGCAAAGCAGGCAATAAAAAACCCGTATTGTTTCCGAAAATAGTTTTTCTTTATGATGCCGAACTTCATTCAGAGGGTAAGCCGTTATATGACGTTTTTAAGGTTGGGGTAGAGTGTTCTGCTCATACCATGTATCCCGATTGGCTTAGTCTGACCGGTGACAGCTATGTTGCCGAGGCGTATAAAAAATACGGCGTAGTAATAAGCCCCATGGGCTGTCGTGCATTTTTGTCACTTTGGTTTGAACGCGGCGGTATGAAACCTGCCGATGAAAATGATAAGCCAATTACGGTCGGTCGTTTCAATATGGGAGCAATCAGTTTGCATCTGCCTATGATACTTGCAAAAGCGCGCTCCGAAAGCCGTGATTTTTATGAAGTATTGGACTATTACCTTGAAATGATCCGCTCGCTGCACAAACGTACAATAGAATATCTTGGCGAGATGAAAGCGTCAACAAATCCTATTGCTTATTGTGAGGGTGGTTTCTACGGCGGTCATCTTAAGCCTAACGACAAAATAAAACCGCTGCTTAAATCGGCGACTATAAGCTTTGGCATAACCGCGTTGAATGAGCTGCAAGAGCTTTATAATCATAAAAGCCTTGTTGAGGACGGCAGTTTTGCGCTTGATGTTATGGAATACATCAACAAAAAAGTCAATCAATTCAAAGAGGAGGACGGCATACTCTATGCATTGTACGGTACTCCGGCAGAAAGCCTTTGCGGCTTACAGGTAAAGCAATTCAGAAAAAAATATGGTATTGTTGAGAATGTTTCCGATAGGGAATATGTTTCAAACAGTTTCCATTGTCATGTAAGTGAGGATATAAGCCCGATACAAAAGCAGGATCTGGAAAAACGGTTCTGGAATCTAATGAACGGCGGTAAGATACAATATGTTAAATATCCGATAGACTACAATAAAGGCGCAATAGTTTCGCTTATAAACCGTGCTATGGATATGGGTTTTTATGAAGGTGTAAACCTCAGCCTTTCATATTGTGACAATTGCGGTCATGAAGAGCTTGAAATGGATGTATGCCCTAAATGCGGCAGCCGTAATCTTACAAAAATCGACAGAATGAACGGTTATTTGAGTTATTCGCGCGTACATGGCGATACACGCCTTAACGACGCTAAAATGGCGGAAATAGCCGACAGAATAAGTATGTAAGGAGATAATGTAATGAGGTATCATAACATTACTCATGATGATATGCTGAATGGTGACGGATTGCGTACCGTGCTTTGGGTCAGCGGATGTACACATCATTGTAACGGATGCCAAAATCCTATTACCTGGGATATAAACGGGGGACTTTATTTTGATGAAGCGGCTGAAACGGAACTTTTTGAATCCGTCGCCAAAGGATATATAAAAGGAATGACATTTTCGGGCGGTGATCCTCTTCACCCGGAAAACCGTGAAGAGATAACCCGACTTGCCAAAAAACTCAAAGAAAAATATCCGAACAAAGACCTTTGGATATATACCGGTTTTTTGTGGGAACAGATAAGTAATCTTCCTGTTCTGCAATATACCGATGTGCTTATAGACGGCAAATTCGTTGAGGCTTTGAAAGACCCTCAGCTTCATTGGAGAGGCTCGAGCAATCAGCGTATAATAGATGTTCGGAAGTCGCTCAAAGCCGGCGAACCTGTCCTTTACGAAAAATAAGGAGAAAATATGGATCCTTTATACAATGTATGTGTGATTTTTGACAATGATATATGCAAGGTCTGCAAGGACTATATATTCAGGAATGTAGAAACTCTCAAAGATGCAAGGGAGCCCATATTGGGTATTACAGCCATACTTATATGTTCGCTGCTGTGGAATACGGGAATGATCGGTCATACGCCGGGTATTATAAACTGGTTGTGGGTATTTATATATGTGCTTGCTTATCTGGGCATAGAACATATAATAACAGAAAATTGGAGAGGAAAAATAATCAAAAAGCTTGCTCGAAATTCAATAGACCCTCAAAGCCTTATGACAATAGAATTTTTTAATACAAATATGACTGTAAGGCTTTATGCCCACGATGATATTCTTATAAAAGAGTACACTGCGGACTACGGAAATATAAAAAACGTATGCAAGTACGATCATTATCTGTTTATTGAACTTCCCGAGGATCGGTATTTTCCCTATATACTGCCCGTTGACAAACAGAAAGCGGGCAAGGGGCTTACAAAAGAGCTTATGACTCTTAAGAAAAAACAGTATTTATATCAGAGGTAATTTTATATGGATAAAATACATTTTGCAAAAATAAGACCATCGGCAAAAATACCCGACAGAGAAATATGGAATGCCGGTCTGGATATATATCCGTGTTTTGATGAAGATTATATGATAATACCTCCGCATTCGACTGCGCTCGTTCCGACGGGCATTGCAAGCATTATTCCCATAGATTATTATATACAGATATATGAAAGGGGTTCAAGCGGCAGCAAGGGTATAAAATACAGCGCAGGCGTCATAGATTCAAGCTATCGCGGCGAATGGTTCCTTGCAACAACAAATATAAATGACAAGCCTGTTCTTATAACAAAGCTTGAAATCGATAAACTTGATAATACGGTAAAAACGCTTATTGAAAACGCATATATTGTATATCCATACAATAAAGCATTGTTTCAAGGCGTTGTACATAGCGTTAACAATCAACTTGAAAGAGATGAAATAACATATTCGGAGCTGCTTGATTTTCCGTCCGAAAGAGGTTCGGGGAAACTTGGGAGCAGCGGAAAATAAATTTGCTTTTCATTTTACTCCTTTTGGTGCCGTCGTACATTCGTTGTACGGCGGTACTTTTTTGCTCTTTGTCAAATGGTGTGGTTTTAACGATCATCACAAGTTTCAAGAGTGGCGTAGGCATCATCTACGCTGCTTTTTCTATGTGAATAAGCTCAAACATAATAAGTATTCTGTTCCTGAAATGATAAAATGAGCGATAGCCAAAGGCTATTCTCTTTATCACCTTGATTTTATTATTTATGCCTTCGATTACCCCATTATTATAGCTATATTTTAGTATGTTTATTATATATTTGTTTTTTTAAAATTCAGTAAATTGATATATAATTGTTATTGAACATAAGTTTCACCTCTCAAAATGTTTTTTGCTTAATATTATTTTGACATAAAATAGCTACTATTTACACTCCTAAAAAAGCCCTATTTTGACATAAATTGTGAAACTTGTGTTCTCTTTTTCAAAAAAATTTGGTGTAGTTTACTGTAACCACACCAAATATTATGGAACCTAAAAAAGAGCTGCTTTTGGCAGTCTGATGTGGTGTTGCTTGGCAATACCACATTTTGAATTGCCAAAAATGGTTTATGGGCTGTTCCGGGGTCAATTAACTTTTTTTCTTGTTCGGTCGTCGGGTCATTGTTCAATTATAGCAATTTGTAAAATAATATTGCATGACATTTCTTGCAATGGGTATTGCTTTGCTGCCCTTTCCCGCATTTTCCAGCAAAACGGCAATGGCGATACGCGGATTTTCGGCGGGAGCAAAGGCAACGAACCAGGCGTGATCGTCACCGCCGCTGTTTTCGGCTGTGCCGGTCTTGCCTGCAACGGTCACATAGCCGGTCACAGGGTGAGATGAGGCATAATTTGAATCTTCGGATACAGCCGATGAGGATACCGCGCTTTCGGATGCGGCTGAGTCTGATTTGTTTTCTACATAAAAAGCGGCGTCGGTTGCCGTGCCGTATTCGACGACCTGTTTCATAAGTTCCGTCAGTTTTGCGGATTCCTCGGGGCGCATTACCTGCGCAAGTTTTTGAGGGATCGTTTTGTTTTCGGCAAAACCGAAATTATTTATACTGTGATCCAGCAGATAAGGCTGCATCATTACGCCGTTATTTGCAACAGCGCCCGTTACCATTGCCATAAATAAAGGCGACACCAAAGTTTTGCCCTGACCTATTGCGGTATCTACAAGTTCGTGTGTGGGCGAATCCTCCGTGAGAGAAAATACAGGCTTGCTGTATTCGAGCGGAAAATTTATATCGACAAAAAATCTTTCGGCTGTTTGGCGCAGAGCCGATGCGCCTATTTTTGTACCTATCTCGGCAAAATACGTATTGCAGGATTCGGCAAAGGCATTGTTCATATCCTCTCTGCCGTGTTCGACCGAGTTGAAACAGTGCATTATTTTTCCGTTAAAGTCTTTTTCGCCATAACATACGGTTTCGTAATTCAAAAGGCTGCTGTCATTTTCGAGCGCAGATGTCGCTGTTATTATTTTAAATGTCGAACCGGGCGGATAAAGCCCCTGAGCTGCGCGTGACATAAGCGGCGAATTTTCGGTATCCGTATTCAGGGACGACCAGTTTTCCGCCACTGTATTCGGGTCGAAATCGGGATATGATACCATTGTAAGTATCCTGCCCGTATCGGGTTCAAGCGCAACGACCGCGCCCTTGCTCGAACCAAGCTGCTGAGCCGCATATACCTGAAGATCGGCGTCAATAGTCAAAACGACATCGTTGCCCTTGATGTCTTTGTGAGATATAACGTTTGCAAGGTTCTGATAAAGTTCGTTGCTGACGGTTTCAAGAATATAGTTATATTCGCTTTCGACACCTGTTTTGCCCTTGCCCGTATATCCCGTGATATGCGCAAAGGCTTTGGCATAGCGATATTGGCGTTCATAATGATAACCCCTGCCGAGTTCGTCATCGGGGTCGTCTACACGGACGGTTTCGGCTATGGGGCGTTCCTTTACGTCCAGTATAGTTCCGCGTTTTATGGTCTGCGAGGTGTTGGAAACACGTGGATTATAGGGGTTGTTTATAAAACTGTCCCTGTCGAACACGCTTATTTTTATAAGATTTGCTATTACCGTCAAAAATAAAAGCGTATATATCCAAAAGACGATCTTGACCGAATGTTTCATCGTCTTTTTCGCCTCCTTTCAACGTTTTTGTTTTCGGCTTGAAAATATTGCATACTGCTTTTATATACCCATTGTATTATACCCACAAGTATATAGCAGACAAGCACCGATGTGCCGCCGTAGCTTACAAACGGCAGCGTTACGCCGGTAAGGGGGATAAGTTTCGTTACACCGCCGAGTATGACAAAGGTCTGGAATGCCATAAGCGCTGTAAGCCCCGTGCAGAAAAGGCAGAGAAAACGGTTTTTGGCGTTCAGCGCGCCGAATGCTCCTTCAAGAAATATCATAAGGAATACAAGCACAACGCCTATACCGAATATTACGCCGAATTCCTCGCATACAGCCGAAAATATAAAGTCACGCTCGACAACGGGTATGCTGTCCGGGTAGCCTTTTGTAAAGCCTGCACCCGTCAGACCGTAGGTCGCTATGGCAAAAAGCGAACGCGCTATCTGCCAGCCTGTATTTTCAATATCGCTCCAGGGGTCGAGCCATGCCGAAACACGTGTCTGTATGTGCGGAAACAACAGAT
>CANRCU010000106.1 GCA_947629215.1 uncultured Clostridia bacterium | reverse complement strand
GGTATTAGAAAGGCAGGGATAATATGATAAAAAAACTTCTTGCACTTTCGGCAGCGTTTCTTATACTTGCAGGCTGTAGCGGAGAAAAACCGACGGAAAGCTTCGAGGGCAAAAATATACTTGTGGCTTATTATTCGGCACAGAACCATACAAAAGGTGTTGCGGAAGTCATAGCCGATGAGCTGAATGCAGATATATTTGTTATAACTCCAAAAGAACCCTATACAAACGACGACCTTAACTGGACGGACGATAACAGCAGGGTCAATACGGAACATGATGACCCAAATAGGCACATTGCAGTATTACATAATCAGATGCAATATCCCCGTCATAACAGTATACATTTTTACCATAATAAATTTTTATTTCTATTATCCGGTCCGGTAGATATTGGTCTATAATTTTTTCTATCTTTTGTTTTTATACTCAGAACGTGCTTTGTTTACTTCCTTTATAATATCATAGGTTTCTGTTGATGATAATTTTTTGTATGTAACGGATTTTACCATTAAATCCACGGGTTCTTCTCGAAGTTTTGAATACATTGGTTGCCATCCGCATAAAACATATAACCCTTGGTCTTTTGTAACAACTATTATATATGATTCATCTTGAACACCATATGCGTATGAACAACAATATATATACTTATACTTTTTTGTTCGGAAAAATTATTCATTGCATCGTAGATATTTTGATTAATGGTTTCGGCAGAATCTCCGTAGTCGGTATCGCTGTCCGTCTTATAATGCCGATATATAACATACGTAAAAATCAACAAGTTTAAATGCTCTTTGGATCGACCCATTTCGCTCAATCAATAATACCTCTTTGTTACTTTTCGCCCTATTTTTTCCATAAGAATACACAATTCGTCCAATATCAAAAGTTTTATGCTTATATCCACAGGCAGCTCTGAATTCTGGTGTGCAGGGTTCAGTTTTGTGCCGATAAACAGATTCAGATGCGTACATTCCTCTATAAGTATTTTTGCCAATTCGGAAGCGCCGTTACCGACATCCATCATCAATATCGTTTCTTTTTCGGTCGGCTCGGCTATGTATCTTTTAAGTATCTCGACTGTTTTTTTTAGTGTGAACACGCCTTCTGTAACAAGGTCTATGCCCCTTATCTCAGCCACGGGCGGTATATCGGGGGTGGTATAGACTATGCTCGGTATGAGCGGCTCGCCCGTTTCGCGGCTGACTATATTCGCAGACGTACCGCCGCAGACTATTTTTCTGCCCGCAACGGACATAAAGTCAATCACCATGCGCGCGTCATCGTCCGAATTTATAGGCGGACCGCTCAAAATGCTTACATCCATTCTCTCCAATATCCTTACGGTCGCTACCGTCGTATCGTCGCCGGGTTTATTCAGATAAAGCTGACCGCAGGTATCGCTCAAAGCCCCTGTTATTCTGGCGGCGCTGAGTTTTTCGCGCGATTTGTTTTCTATATAACTGCTTGCGTTTTCCCATGTCCAGCCAAGGCTCATAAGCGCGCCTATGCCCGCATAGACCACACCGTCGCTCATAAGCGTAAGTATATCGCCCGGGCATACTTTAAAATTTGCCTCTTTTATTTTTTTGCCCGATATAGTCCTTTCGCTGTATTCTATTTTCTGCAATTTTCCGTTGTGTACAAAAACGCAACCCGGACAGTCAAATTCCACCAAATAAGTTTCGCCCGAGCTGCTTATCTGCAATATTGCAAAAGTGGAATATGCGACCTTTCTCACACTGCACACCGGCAAGGTTTTAACAACTGTATCAACGGTATCTTCAAGGCTTGCCCCCTCGTCCATCATGGTGGAGATTATTTTTGAAGTAAGCGTTGAGAGGATATTTGCCTTTACACCGCTGCCAAGCCCGTCCGAAAGCACAACGATATAGCGGTCGTCATTACGCACTATCTCAACACGGTCGCCGCAGAGTTCTTCGGTATATTTGTTTATGCTTTTATAAGCGGCATCTATGTATATCTTATCCATGTCATCATTCTCCTTAAAGACCTATCTTTTCACTTCTTGCATAGTAAAACAGATATTGTTGGGCGTAACCCGCATATTCGCCCCATTTTTTTGCCGCAAACTCGCCTATCGACTTTATAGATGTTTCTTTCCCGTTAAAATATAAGCTTTCCATTACCCTCTTCACCCATACATCAACGGGGAATACCTCACGTTTTTTAAGCGAAAACAGCAGCACACAATCAGCCACCTTCGGTCCGACGCCCTTTATCTTCAAAAGCTCGTCACGGGCTTGTGACGTAGGCTTTTTAACAATATCTTCAAGTACGATCTCACCGCTTTCAAGTTTTGAGATACAGTCGCTTAGATATTTTGCCCTAAAACCCGTACCCACCGACATATAGTCCTCAATATCGGCATTTATAAGACTTTCTCTCTTTGGGAAAAGATACTCCTCGTTGGCAGCGATACCGTATTTTTCGGCAAGTCTGCCGATTATGCCCTTTATTCGCGGTATATTGTTGTTTTGCGAAATTATAAAGGATATAAGCGTTTCAAACGGTTCCTGATTCAAAAGCCTTATGCCGCCTGCATATTCAACGGCTTTTTGCATTATCGGATCGTTTTGGGATACGATTTTTTTTATTTTTGAATAATCTGTATCAAAATCGAAATAATCCGACCAGAGGTTTTCAAAATCCTCTTTGCTGCAAGGATAGAATATCACTTTATCTTCGGTCTGCTCTATATTCAGCACCCTGTTCAGCGCTATTATCCGATATTTTTTTTCGCCCGTTCTTTTAAATCTGAAACACTGTCCGCACTCCAATATCTCCTCTATATCAAAGCTGTCTGTGTCCGTTATTTCTATTCTGTTGCCGTTTAATAAATATTTCATAATTTAACTCTTTTCTGATACTGTAATATATGTTATAATGTTATAAATGAGGTGATAGCATGAAAGAAAAATTATATACCATACCCGTTAACGAGGCTTTTGAAAAAGGCGGCGAATGCCCGTTTTGCAATATGTATAAACAGCTTGAAAAAGACGCCGTGGATTATATGCTCGGCCCGTCCTATATGGAGGACGATATTCGTATGGAAACCAATAAAACAGGTTTTTGCAAAAAGCATTACAAGCACCTTTTTGCTCAGCAAAACCGCTTAGGTGTGGGGCTTATGCTGCATACGCATCTGCAAACCATAAACAAAGACCTCGAAAAATTATGTTCGGGTTATGAACCCGAAAAAAAACAACTGTTTAAAAAGGTCGAAAACAACCCTATAAGTGATTATATAAATAATATATCAAATTCTTGCTATGTTTGCAACAAAATTTCCGCAACTTTGGAAAGATATGTAGACACTTTTTTCTATATGTGGAAGACCATGCCCGAAATAAATGATTCCGTAAAAAATTGCAAGGGTTTCTGCCTTGACCATTTTTCAATGTTGGTACATGAGGGGCAAAACAGACTTTCCGCAAAGGACTATAAAGAATTTCTTGATATTGTCATTCCGCTTGAACAAGAAAATTTGAAACGCCTTGAAGGCGAGGTCGAATGGTTCACGGATAAATTTGACTACCGCAATAAAGATAAAGACTGGGGTACGTCAAAAGACGCTCTGCCGCGCACAATAACAAAACTCTCGTCGGAATTTGTGGAGGAATGATATATGAATTTTAAAGAGCTGTCCTTTCCCAAAAAAATCGAATACATATGGGAATATTACAAAATACACATTATCTCCGTAATATCGGTCGTTGCCTTGGGTATCTGGCTTGTTAACCGCCTTGTTTTAAATCCGCCACCCGAAGTTTGTATGGGCATAGCCATATACGGTCCGTATGTACAGACCGATAAAATAGCCGAGCTGAATAACTATCTGAATGAAAAACTGATACCGCCCGATGTAAACGAAACTATCGAAACTGTAAATTTTTTCTTTACCGAAGACACCGAAGCGGAAGATGTCGTACAGGATGCAGATATGAAAAATAAATTCTATACATATCTTTATTCGATGCAGCTCGATTTGCTCATTTTAAATGAAGAAGAATTTAAAAGCTGTATCAAAGCCGAATTTCTTACGCCCGTGACAGATTTTTTGTCTGCTGATACTGTCGGCGAACTTGAAGATAACGGAAAACTGCTCTATGATTCCGTCACAGACGGCGGCGAACAGCTGCCTTACGGTATATCCGTCGCAGACTCGGCTGTTTTCAAAGACCTTGGCATATTGGACGATGACGCCTATTATATAGGCTTTGTACCTATTGACGGAAAAGAAGAAAAAACAGCGCAAGCGGCGCTTGAACTTATAAAAGAATAAGCCTGTATCGGGCTTACGGAACAGAAATTTTATTCTTATGATACGGGGGAAGAAAATGTACAATAAATGCCTTGAATATCTGCTGCAAAACGAACCCGAAAAAGTCATATCCGAATGGGGTATGCATTTTCGTAAAATACTCCATCCGATAATGCGTTTTATAATACCTTTTACGACCGGTACAAAACTTATTGTTAAACGCCGTTCGCAAGTGCCGAAAAACAGGTCGGTGATATTTGCCGCCACTCACAGTTTTCGTGAAGATGTTCAGGACACTCTGCTGACTGCCAATAAACACGCCTATGTACTTATAGGCAAGCAGCCCCAGCTGTTTTACAGTTTCGACGGCATAACCGCTTGGCTGAACGGGCTTATAGTTGTTGACAGGCTCAATAAAGAAAGCCGCACGGCATCCGTCAACAAAATGATATATGCGCTCAAAAAAGGCTCAAACATTGTTATGTTCCCCGAAGGTACATGGACAAAATCTCCGAATCTGCTTATAAACAAACTTTTCCCCGGTATATACCGTGTTGCCGCAGAAAGCGGGGCGCTTGTCGTGCCGATAGCCACGCACAGAGAGGGCAAATATGTCTATTCGATAATGGACAACGCCTTTGATATAACGGCTTTCGGGCAGGAACAGGGTATCCGTATCCTTCGTGACAAGCTCGCTACCATAAAATATGAGCTTATAGAAAATCATTCGCGTTTCACAAGAAAAGCCCTGCTGACAGACAGACCTGCAGATATGTATTGGGAGGATCACCTTACAAAGCTGACATCGGAGCTGAAATTTTACGATCATGAAACCGAAAAATATACAAAATATGTCGACAAAAATGTGACCGACCGTGTCAGTGCATTCGATCATCTTACAAAACTTAAACCAAACCGCAGAAATGCGTTCCTCTTTGACAAAAGGTCACATCACTGATTGGAGGTATTTTTATGCCCGATTTTAAAGTCGTTTCAAAATATACGCCGACTGGCGATCAGCCGCAGGCTATTGAAAAACTTGTACAAGGGTTCAAAGACGGCAAAAAATTCCAGACACTGCTTGGCGTTACAGGCAGCGGAAAAACTTTTACCATGGCGCATATAATAGAAAAAATAAACAAGCCCACGCTTGTTATTGCGCATAACAAAACGCTTGCAGCGCAGCTTTACAATGAATTTAAAGAATTTTTTCCGGATAATGCGGTCGAATATTTTGTTTCGTACTACGACTATTATCAACCCGAGGCATATGTTCCGCAATCCGATACCTATATCGAAAAAGACAGCGCCGTAAACGACGAGATAGACAAACTGCGTCACTCTGCGACCTCCGCTCTTTTTGAACGAAAAGATGTGCTGATAGTCGCAAGCGTAAGCTGCATTTACGGTCTTGGCGCACCCATTGATTATAAAAATATGACGCTTTCGATACGCCCCGGTATGGAATACCCCCGTGACGATGTTCTCCGACGCCTTGTAGAGATACAATACGACCGCAACGACCTTAACTTTGTACGCGGCACTTTCCGTGTACACGGCGACACGGTCGAAGTCTTTCCCGTTGACAGCAGCGATACTGCGATCAGGATAGAATTTTTCGGCGACGAAATAGACCGTATATCCGAGATCGACAGTCTGACGGGCAGAGTTGTCAGCACGCTCGGTCATATTGCCATATTCCCGGCTTCTCACTATGTGACCGACAGGGAAAATATCGAACGCGCGCTCAAAGATATTGCAAAAGAACTTGAAGAGCGGCTCAAAGAGCTTAGGGCGCAGGATAAACTGCTCGAAGCTCAGCGGCTTGAACAACGCACAGTTTACGATATGGAAATGATAAGTGAAATGGGTTTTTGTTCGGGCATAGAAAACTATTCGCGCCACCTTGACGGACGCGCACCCGGAAGTATGCCTCATACTCTTATGGACTATTTCCCCGAAGATTTTCTTATAATGGTGGACGAATCTCATGTGACCATACCGCAGGTCGGCGGTATGTACGAGGGCGACCGTTCGCGAAAGACCACACTTGTTGAATTTGGCTTTCGCCTGCCCTCCGCGCTTGACAACAGACCTCTCAAATTTACCGAATTTGAAGGCAAAATAAAGCAGATGCTCTTTGTTTCGGCAACGCCCAACAAGTACGAAAAAGCCCACAGCGAACAGACCGTCGAACAGATAATACGTCCCACGGGGCTGCTTGACCCCAAAATATCCGTGCGCCCCGTTGCAGGGCAGGTAGACGACCTTATCGCCGAAATAAACATGACCGTCGGACATCACGAAAAGGTGCTTGTTACCACGCTTACAAAGAAAATGGCGGAGGATCTTACGGATTATCTCAGGGAAGCCGGCATACGCGTGAAATATCTTCACAGTGATATTGACACGCTTGAAAGGCTTGAAATTATCAGAGATCTGCGAATGGACGTATTTGATGTGCTGGTCGGTATAAATCTTTTGCGCGAAGGTCTTGATATACCCGAAGTAAGCCTTGTTGCGATACTCGATGCCGATAAAGAGGGTTTCCTTCGTTCGGAGACCTCGCTCATACAGACCATAGGACGCGCCGCGCGCAATGTCAACGGCCATGTAGTCATGTATGCCGAAACCATGACGGATTCCATGCGTCACGCTATTTCGGAAACAAACCGACGAAGGAATATACAAGAAGAATACAACGAAGAACACAACATAATACCTCAGACGATAACAAAAAAAGTCCACGATATAATCCATATAACAAAGACCGCAGAACAAAAACGTTCAAGTCCGCTGCTTGAAAAGGATCCCGAATCCATGTCGCGTCAGGAGTTATTGAAAGCTATCGAAAAACTCGGTGAGCAAATGCGTCGTGAAGCAAGCGAGCTTAACTTTGAAAAAGCCGCCGAGCTGCGCGACCAAATAATAGAGCTTAAAAAACTGTCTTTGATATGACAGGCTTATATAACAAAAGCGGAGGATGCCAAGCCTTTAAGTCGCATCCTCCGTTTTTTACCACACTCTTGCCGCAAGCACTGTCATATCATCTCTGCGGTAAATTGAATTTGCTTTTGCCGTGCCTGCTATAAGCTCTGCAAGTTCCTTCGGCTGTGTTGTTTCAATATTTTCCAGCAGCTCTACGAGCCATTTTTCACGTCTGACGGGGTTGGCGTTTGCCTCCGTTATGCCGTCGGTCACCATAACGAGCATATCCCCCGGCATCAATTGTTTTGTATAGGTTTCGGTATCGACTGTGTTCAATATCCCCACAGGCAGCGACGACGCCTGTATTTTTTCAACTTTTCCTCCGCGCACAATAAAACTTGCGACCGCGCACTGGGTGTCATGCCCCGCGACGGCAGTTATTTTCG
>CANRCU010000105.1 GCA_947629215.1 uncultured Clostridia bacterium | reverse complement strand
AGTAAATTATTTTTAAAATTCGGGAACCACCAATACCTTGCCAACCGTAAAAAAGCATATCTGCCTGTGACATAGGCTGTCAAAAGCGCATAAAATATCACAAACACCGCAAGAATGGCATAAAATGTAACAAATTTACCGAAAAGCAGAGTTTTTTGGGTATACGGCAGCGCACGCCCGAAATCTTTGTTTTCGTTCCTTAACTGAAAATACACCAGCAGCGGCACCCACAGCACACAACAGGTAAGCGCGGCTTTGAACTCGTTATTGTCATACATAACGGTCATCAAATGTGTCGCATATATGCGCGTCATAGAGCCAAACATAGACGAAGCAGTGCCTGCGCAAATAAAAAATCCCAAAAACAACGCTATCCACAGCACCCGAAAATTTCGTTTCAATTCGACCTTGATAATAGGTAGACTTTTCATACTTCTCCCCCTTTCAGCATATTTTTCAATACAAAAAATATCAGTACCGCGCCTGCGGCAAGCAGGAATATGCCGTTTGCAAGCGTTTTGCTTTCAAAATCGCAGACACCGACCACAAAAAAGAAAAACGCAAAAGCCCCGAATATCATAAAAATCGCATAAATAAGCCATTTTACGGGCTTATACATAAATATACCGCCTATGTTTTCAAGCCGCGCGGCACTGTCGCAGATAAGCCCCAAAACAAAGAACACGGCAGCCATGACCGCAGATACGGGGCAGACAAAAGATGTATTGCTGTGCTGCTCTTCGATACGGTCATACACGGTACGCAAGACCGACCATACTTCGGGATCGCAGTACATTTGCGCAAAACCGACAGCGCCTCTCATACCCATAAGACCGACAGCAATTGCAGTGGCAGCCGTAAGCCCCGCATAGACAGTCGTTCCGAAAAGCGTATACCATAACATCAAAAAGCTGTATACCGTATACACGGCAAATGTTATCCTGACAAAAACATCCGCAAGATTTGGCGTATATATCAAATCCTTATTGTATAACAGTCTTTCCGATATAAACTCTGCCTTTGCGCACATTTTATTTGCCCATAAGGCAAGCGTGATATACGAAAACACACACACTACCGTAATGCACAATATACCCGAAAGCCACTTTTCGGCAAACATACGCCTTCTTTTTATGGGCAGAACACCCACAAAACACAAGTTTTTTTTGCGCCTTTCGTCACCGAATGCCTGTACCGTGAGATTGCATGCAAAAAAGCAGCACAATAAAAAAGCCATACTTATTGCATTGTGCAATTCATTTTCAAACATACCGTAAACATCGGGTACCATGACGTCTTTCGTATTCCTCACAGAGTAGTATACTTCGTAAGGATACAGCGTATCATTGTATAACTTTTTTATTTTTTCCTCAATATCTTCTTTGTTGTCGAAGCTGTCTGCGTTTATATCCTCGGATATTATAAATTTGTTAACATCGTCCATCAGCCTTTCGACTTTGCCCGCGCCGAGAAAAAACATCAGCGCCGCAATAAACAGCAGCCAAACGGCAACGACCGCCTCTTTCTTTAAATATCTTTTAAATATCGGCGACATTTGCCTCACCTGCCTTCCGCTGTAAAAATGAATATCTCTTCAAGGCTCATGCCTATCTCTTCTATAAGAGAGGCGCCCATTCGTTTCAGCTCGGATAAGGTGTTTTCGTCGAAATTCGGCGTTGTAAGATAATAAATGCTGCCTATTTTTTCCACGCCGAAATAATTACCGAGTATCGCCTCATCGGGCGCACGGTCAAAGACGACCTGAAACTTTTTCACATGTGACTTTATCTCGTCGATACCGCTTTGATAAACTGCCCTGCCGTTTTGCATCAGCGTTATCTCGTCGCAGAGTTTTTCAAGCTCGGACAGATGATGCGAAGAAATTATTACAGCCGTATCGCCTTTGTCCGCCTCGTCTATGATAATATCCAAAAGCTGTTTTTTGGCTATGGCGTCAAGCCCGCTCGTGGGTTCGTCAAGCACCAGCAATTCGGGGCGCTGCGCCGTTGCCAGCATAAACGACAGCCGCATTTGCTGACCTTTTGAAAGCCTGCTTATACGCCTGTTCATATCCAGTTTAAAAATATCGTTCAATTCTTTGAATCTTTCCATATCAAAACTTGGGTATACTTCGGCAAAAAATTTTGCCATTTGTATGCAACTGTGATCTTCAAACATTGTGTTTGAATCGGCAACATAGCCTATTTTCACCTTTGCCGAAGGGTTTTCGTAAACCGTTTCGCCGTCAAGCCTGACTTCGCCGCCGTCGGGTCTGTATATACCCGTAATACACTTTATGAGCGTTGTTTTGCCTGCGCCGTTTTCGCCGATGATACCGTATATTTTGCCTTTTTCGGCTGTCATGAAAAAATTCTCCACGGCTCTGAGACCGCCGAATTTCTTTGTCAGATTTTTTATTTCAAGCATATTTTTCACCTCTGTTTCATTATCTCGTCATATATATTGCCTATTTCTTCGGTTATTTCTTTGCGTGTTTTGCCCGCATATATCAACTCCGTGATAAACGGTCTTATCTTTGCAAGCACTGCCGACACATCGGCGGGGTTTTCGGGCATATCGTTTATAATAGTACCCTTTCCGCGTATGGTTATTATAACGCCTTGACGTTCCAACTCCTGATAGGCTTTGGCGACGGTATTCGGGTTGACCTCGAGCCGAGCCGCCATTTTACGCACGGACGGCAGAGGGTCGCCCTTTTTCAGCAAGCCCCTGATGACCGCCCTTTTGACCTGCTCGGTCAACTGCTCGTATATGGGAACACTGCTTCTTATGTCTATCTTAAACATAAAACACCTTCTTTCTTTTTGTATTAACTGTACTATGTATTATAATACACTAAATACAGTTTGTCAAGTATTTTTTATTTTAATCTTGAAATTACCCAAAAATTAATGTATAATACTTTATAAGCAGAATAAATTTTTGATACGGAAGTGTACCAATGAAAGGTTTACTTAGCTTAGACAACAAGTTTTTTAAATTTCTGTCCTTTGTCGGCGACCTTGTTATACTGACTTTATTGTGGACGGTATGCAGCATACCCCTGTTTACAATAGGCGCCGCAACGACGGGGATGTACTATGTGCTTACACGCCGCCTTTCCGACAGGGAGGGTTATATCGGCAAGGATTTTTTCAAAAGTTTCAGACAGAATTTTGTTCAGGCGACCTTGCTGACGCTCATAGTTATGGTCATGGCTTATCTTGTATATTTCAATATAATGAATTTGCAGGCGCATTCGGTGCTGTTTCCTATACAGTTTGTGCTTTGCTATGAGCTTATAATTACAATAATTTATATCTTCCCCATACTTTCAAGGTTTGAAATGGGGACTTTTCAGATAATAAAAACGGCTGTTTTTATGGCAAACAGACATTTGTTTACAACTTTTACCTGTATTGTGCTGTTTATTGCGCTTATCGCGATATGCTTTTACAATATGCTGCTTATAACGGTCTGCGCAGGCGTATACGGCTGGCTCACATCAATGATGTTTATGAAACTTTTCCGTAAATATCTGCCTATGATGGATGTCGACATGGAACATACCAATGCCGAAGTGGGCGAAATGCTCGAACAGCAAGCCGAAAAAGAACGCCTTATAGAAGAAATAAAAGCGCAGAGAGAACAAAGCAAAAATGAGCGGCAGGAAGATTTTACCCCGCCCGAAGACCCTTATCTTTTGTAAAAGGCTCGGGTTCACAAACAACGTTACGTCGGCATACAATAAAAAGGACGGTTATTTATTAATGGAAAACAAAACTATCAAACACGCAGTAGCATCAAAAAGGAACATCTTTGACGAAAACGATCCTATCGCATCGGACTTTCTTGCTTGTATCGATGATTTATTGGAGGCCGAAGATGTGCAGATGCTGACATCGTTCCATCAACATTGCAATACGTCAAGACTTCAGCATTGCCTTAGCGTAAGTTATTACAGCTATCTCATAGCCGCAAAAATAGGCGCAGATCCCCGCAAGGCGGCAAGAGCAGGCCTTTTGCACGACCTGTTCCTCTATGATTGGCGTACCGCAAAAATGCCCGAAAACCACGCATTTTATCACCCCAAGGCTGCGCTTGAAAACGCAAAAAAAATAACCGAGCTTTCCAAACGTGAAGAGGACGCCATTTTAAAACATATGTGGCCACTGTGTAAGGGCATGCCCGCATATAAAGAGTCCGTCGCGGTAACTATTGCGGATAAATACGCCGCATCTATCGAAGTAGTTACACAGTGGAGCCTGCTGTTTTTAAGAAAACTCCACCTTGTACGCAGCTAAATATACAAAGTTTTTACAAAAATATACATGGTACGAGCAAAACCCGGTATATAAAGTTTTCGCTCAAACTCTTTATTAAAACCCCGAATGTAAAGTTTTCGCTCAAACCTTTTACAAAAAGGTTTCGGGGTACGGGGCAGCGCCCCGTATATAAAGTTTTCGCTCAAGCCTTTTACAAAAGGCTTGCGGGGTACGGGGCAGCGCCCCGTATATAAAATTTTCGCTCAAGCCTTTTATAAAAGGCTTGCGGGGTACGGGGCAGAGTCCCGAATGTAAAGTTTTCGCTCAAGCCTTTTACAAAAGGCTTGCGGGGTACGGGGCAGCACCCCGTTCAAATAAAACAAACCGCGGAGTCTTTTAACCGATGATAAGACTCCTTTTTTTCTATTTAAAATATTTAGAGCATAAAACCATATTTTCTTCGGAGGCGGATATAATGAGTCTACGTTCTCAGATAAAAACAGTCAAAAGAAAAGATCCTGCAATAAAAAGCACACTTGAAGTCGTGCTTTACCCCAGTTTCTGGGCGCTGCTCTTTCACGGCGCCGCGCATAAACTCTATCTTGGCGGTCATTTCTTCGCTGCAAGGCTCATCTCTCAAATATCCCGCGGCTTTACGGGCATAGAGATACACCCCGGCGCAAAGATAGGCCACGGCGTATTTATCGACCACGGTATGGCCGTCGTTATAGGCGAAACCTGCGAAATAGGCAATAATGTCACCATATATCAGGGCGTGACCCTCGGCGGCACAGGCAAAGACGTCGGCAAACGCCATCCCACAATAGGCAATAACGTGATGATAGGCTCGGGCGCCCGTGTCCGATAAAAATAGGCGATAACTCAAAAATAGGTGCAGGCAGCGTTGTCTTAAAAGATGTTGCCCCCTACTCCACGGTAGTCGGCGTGCCTGCTCATGCCGTGAGAGTGCGCAATAAAGTCGCCCCGTCGGATTCGCTCGACCAGATGTCGCTGCCCGATATAACGGATATTGAGATAAACCAACTCAGAAGCGAAAATCAAGTGCTTAAAAGAGAGCTTGAAGAAAATCTTGCACGCCTCCAGCGCGAAAACGACGAATTAAAACAACAAATAAAAGAATGCCGCAGCAAATGCAAGGACTCTTAAACAATAGGAAAGGAATAAAAAATGAAACTCTATAATACACTCACACGCAAAAAAGAAGAATTTGTACCGCTGAACGCAGGCAAAATAAAAATGTATGTCTGCGGCCCCACCGTTTACGATTATATCCATATCGGCAATGCCAGACCCTATGTTATTTTCGACACTATAAGACGATATTTTGAATATAAGGGCTATGATGTGGATTATGTGCAAAATTTTACCGATGTGGACGACAAAATAATCAAAAAAGCCAACTCGGAAGGCGTCGAATCCAAAGTTATATCCGAACGCTATATAAAAGAAGCTCTGAAAGACGCGGAAGGCCTTAATGTAAAGCCCGCTACGAAAAACCCGAAAGTCACCGAAGAAATGGATCATATAATCGAAATGATACAAACGCTTATAGACAAGGGTCATGCCTACGTATCCGACGGTACCGTTTTTTTTGATACAGGCTCTTTCCCCGATTACGGCAAACTTTCGGGCAAAAACATCGACGAACTGCTTGCGGGCGCAAGAATAGAAGTCGACAGCAATAAAAAAAGCCCGACCGACTTTGTTCTCTGGAAACCCAAAAAACCCGGCGAACCGGCATGGCAGTCACCTTGGGGCGAAGGACGCCCGGGCTGGCATATCGAATGTTCCGTTATGGCAAAACGCTACCTCGGTGATACTATCGACATACACGCAGGCGGCGAAGACCTGATATTCCCCCACCACGAAAACGAAATAGCCCAAAGCGAAGCCGCAAACGGCGTACCCTTTGCAAAATATTGGCTGCACAACGGCTTTATAAATATAGACAATATAAATGAGCAAATCCAAGGGTAATTTCTTTACTTTAAGAGAAATAGCCGCAGAAGTGCCATATGATGTGATAAGGTTTTTTATACTAAGCGCACACTACAGAAGCCCGATAAATTTTTCGCGCGAGCTTATGGCAGCGGCGGGCAACGGCCTTGACCGTATAAAAAACTGCGCACGTTCACTTGTTTTTATAACCGAAAACGTAGACGGCGACGAAATGACAGCCGACGAAAAAGAGCTTTCGGCACAAGCCGACAACTTCCGCATACAGCTTGAAAAAGCAATGGACGACGACTTCAACACCGCCGATGCGGTAACGGCTGTTTTTGACCTTGTTTCGTTCGCCAACCGAAATGTCGGCGAAAACTCCACAAAGGCTTTTGCCTCGGATATACTTGACCGTTTGTTGAAATTATGCGATATTCTCGGCATCGTTCCCATTGAAAACACTCAAAAAGGCGATACAGCCAAAATAGAAGAACTTATTGCCAAACGCACCGCAGCCAAAAAAGCAAAAGACTTTGCATCAGCCGATGCGATACGTTCAGAACTGCTTGAAATGGGTGTCGTTATAGAAGATACACGCGCGGGGGTACGTTGGTCATATGCAAAATAATACTGCAAAAGCAAACGAATATTCGCCGCTTGCCCTTGCTTATATGGGCGATGCGGTATTTGATGTGCTTGTGCGCGGCATGGTGCTTGCAAAGGGCAATATGCCCGCAAACAAGCTGCATAAAGCCGCAAAGGAGTATGTTAACGCAGCCGCTCAGGCTGAAATGTATATCCGCCTTGAAAATATCGTTACCGAAGAAGAACTTGCCGTTATGAAACGCGGACGCAACGCCAAAAGCAATACCACGGCAAAAAATCAATCCGTAACGGATTACAGGCACGCAACGGGGCTTGAAGCACTGTTCGGATATTTGTATATAAAAGGTGAAAATACAAGAATAAAAGAACTGTTTGATATTTGTACAGGCGAGTAAGATATGGAGATCAAAAAAACACAAAAGAAAGAATACAATAGAAAAAGAGAACATAAAGACTACGGCGCTCAGAATACAATTGAAGGCAGGAACCCCGTACTTGAAGCGCTGAACCACGACCGCCCCATTGACAAAATAATGGTCAAAAAAGGCGAAATAGAGGGTACGCTCAAAGTCATCGTCGCAAAAGCGCACGAAAAGGGCATACCCGTGCAGGAAGTCGACAAACACAAAATGCAGAATATATCGCAGGGTCACAACGACCAGGGCGTTATTGCCGTCTGTCCCGAATATGATTACTGCGAAGTTGACGATATTTTGGAAAATGCGCGCCAAAAAGGCGAACCTCCGCTTATCGTTATCCCCGACGAGCTAACCGACCCGCATAACCTTGGCGCCGTTTTAAGGACGGCCGAGGCGGCGGGTGGACGGCTCGTCGAAGATGCGCCGGAAGCCACTTATGAGTTCGACTTTCTGGACGG
>CANRCU010000104.1 GCA_947629215.1 uncultured Clostridia bacterium | reverse complement strand
CTATCGGCAGGGACGGTCTGTTCTGTATTACATAGCAGTCGTCATAAGGCTCTACAAGCATTTTGGCTGTTATGGCGTCGCTGTTTTTGTATTGGGTAAGAAAACCCTGCGCATAAGCTCTTTTATCGGCGGAAACCGTTTTGTGATCGGGCAGGGTGATATATTCATCATAAATGCGGTCAAGAGTTTTTGTTTTGTAGACCGTACCGCGGATATAGGTTATATCATGAATATCCAGTCCGCTTTCAAGTGCCTCGGCTATTTCTATTATATGGTGTTCTCCCATACCGTACATTAGCAGATCGGCTTGGGAGTCCAGCAATATAGAACGGCGGACTCTATTATCCCAGTAATCGTAGTGAGAAAGCCGTCTTAGGCTTGCTTCAAGGCCGCCTATAAGTATGGGTACGTTTCGGAACAGCCGCCGCAGGTTCTGACAATAGACTATGGTCGCTCTGTCGGGGCGCAGACCGGCTTTGCCGCCGGGAGAATATAGATCTTTGGAACGGCGCTTTTTTGCGACCGAATAATGATTTACCATGGAATCTATATTTCCGCCCGAAACCAAAAAAGCAAGTTTTGGCGTGCCAAGTTTGAGAAAATCATCGTCTTTTTTCCAATCGGGCTGAGCAATGATGCCGACTTTGTATCCGCGGCTCTCAAGCAGACGCGTGATTATGGCGCAGCCGAAAGACGGGTGATCGACATAAGCGTCGCCCGTTATGTATATAAAGTCAAGCCGATCCCAACCGCGTTTTTGCATATCCGCGCGGCACACGGGTAAAAAATCCATTTCAGTCACCTCGCTGCTGTCAGATAATTATAAGGTCATTTCTTTTTTTGGACAGAATACCCGAATTTGCCGAGATAGCTGCCAAGAGAGTAATATTCGCCGTGAGAATAGCATATCGGCTTTGATGCCGCAAAATCAAAACGCCCGTTTTCGTCCATATATTCGGTGTCAGCCATACAGCCTATTATTTCGGCAAGAAACATATCGTGAGAACCGAGCGGTATTATATCTTTTACCTTACATTCAATATTTATCGGGCTTTCGGCAATTATAGGGCAGTCAAGATGTTCTGCCTTTTGTTTTGTAAGCTTCATTTCTTTGAATTTGTCAAAGTCGCGACCGCTTTTGACACCGCACCAGTCTGTTGCGCGTACAAGCCTTTCGGTGGTCACATTTATAACAAATTCGCGGGTGCGGCTTATTATTTCGTGTGAATATCTCGACTGCCTGAGCGAGATATAAGCCATTGCGGGCTCTGAATTTATTATTCCCGTCCATGCGACGGTAACTATATTGCTGTTTTCCATATCACCGCAGCTGACCATTACCGCAGGAACGGGGTATAGCACTGTGCCGGGTTTCCATATTTCCTTTGACATGATGTTCACCTCTTATATATTGTTGAAATTTTGTACTCTTTTAATTATATATTATACCACAACAGGGTCGGATTTTACAAGCCCGATAATGACAAGTTGCGTGCATACCTAAAAAATGCTTTGTAAAAATATTGTAATAAATTTTTGGCAAAAAAATGTTGTATATTTTACTTAAAAATGTTATTATATAATCATTAAGTATGTCCTGCGCTTAAATAGAAAAGTACACGGTGCAAGCAGGGTACGGGTATGCTTGACATTGCGGAAGAATATATACCGCAAACGTAATAAGGGCGGTATGAATATCATGGACTATTGTTGAGGTGTATCATGGCAAAAAACGAGCAGAAAAAAATAACTATAAGACGGCATTTCAGACGTAAAACAGTCGGTCTGTTCCCGCTGTTTCTGATATGTGTATGTGTGATGTGCATTGTTGTCGGCGTTAAATGCTACGGCATAGGCTATGAATTGGCAGTTGACAAGTTTTTCTCCGATGAGGAAGTTGTCGAAGGCGAAAAACAATTCTCGCCGAATGAAATTATACAGCAGGCAAAACAAAATATGATCGGTTCGGATATAGACGGTGTTATAAAAGATATAGATACCGAAGAGAATGTTGTTACTTTCCTTAACCTTAAAGCTAACGAAACCGTTATATTGAAAGCAACTAAAGAAACCAATTATCCGGGTACAAATTCACTGAATGATTATTTTATAGGCGATATTGTTACCTTTGTTTATGACAAGGACAACAATCTGACCGATATAAAAAAATGTGAGAATGCATGGTCGTATTCGGATGTAGGGCTTGTTGTGAACACATCGGCAAAACTGGTTAAATTCGGCGACAAAGCCACAACATATAAGGATAAGGCGTTTAAATATTCAACGGATATAACCACGGTGCGTTATAAAAACGACTATTCCACACTTGAAAATATAGATACCTCGGATTTTGTGACGCTTAAAGGTTATCAAAGCGGTGCGGACAACAAGGTTTATTCAATAACGATAGACAAAAGTCACGGCGATCTCCAGTTCCTTAATTATTCAAATCTGGACAGCCCTCAGTTTGTGCTTAACGGGCAGACTATATCGCTTGCAAAGACGGATACGTTCACGGTAACGGAAGGCAAGCACACAATTCTTGTTAAAAGCCCCATGTGTGAGGATTTTACAAAAGAGGTGCTTATACTCCCGGGAGAGGTCAGCAAGGTAGATCTGTCAGCTATGCAGATAAAATCGGGTCTTTTGAACGTAAGCCCGAATGTTCCGAACATTAAGTTTTTTGTCAATGACAAAGAGTATTCTTTGACCGAGCCTATTTTGCTGAATTACGGTCAGTACAGTGTTAAGGCGACAAAGGAAGGCTACGAAGATTTCAATGACAAAGTGACCATAAATGCCGAAACAAATACGTTGCACATCGATATGCAAAAGCATATACCGAAAGGCGTAATAAGCGTTCTGACGGATCCCGATGATGCAAGTGTTTATGTCGACGGCACTTATGTGGGCAAGTCGCCTATAAATTACAGCGCCCCACTTGGCAATCATACGGTGACTGTAAAGAAAAACGAATATATAGAGTCATCAAAATCAATATCGGTACCCGCCGAAGGCGATCGCGTGGAACTGGATTTTGAGTTGATGTCGGTAGTCAGCAGATATGTTGACAGTGAAAACTGAAAAACCGGGCTGCCGCAATAGCGTTTGCTATTTGCGGCAGTTTTATGTTATAGATTTTGGTTATAACAAGTTATCCGTAATAAGGATAACGAATGACCTATTTTCCTATTGACTTAATAGGAATACAGTTGTATAATCTTTTTGTAAACAAAATTCTTAAAAGGAGGAATACCAATGGGCATAAAAAAATGGCTGCCTGCTTTGGTGTCTGCCGCTGCGATAATATTGCAGCTTGTGATAGAGCCAAACGGAAAGCATCCGCTTGCACAACATGATTATTATTTGTATTTCAGCATAATTATAGGCGCGGTAACGCTGATGTGCGCCGCAGGCGGTATTATGAATAAGAAATTTGGGGAAAAATGGTTGTTCAAAGCCCCTTTTTGGACGGGAGTTATCGCTTTTTTTGCGGTGTTTGATATATTGACCGAAAAATTTTGTATACTGCCTGCAATATATTTTCCTTCGCCTTCAAGAATACTTGAAGCAATAGCCGAAGACCATGAGCTGCTGATAAAATGCTTGATGTATTCGGCACGGCTGCTCATAACAGGCTTTGCAGGCGGCGCTCTTGCCGGTATAGCCACGGGCATAGCGATAGGCTTCAGTAAAAAAACGGATTATTGGGTATCGCCGATAATAAGGATATTGGGACCTATACCATCGACGGCATGGATACCGCTTGTGCTTATCAGTTTTCCGAGCGCAGTTTCGGCAAGCGCTTTTCTTATAGGGTTGGCAGTGTGGTTCCCGACAACTATAATGACATCAAGCGGTATAAAAAATATAAACAACAGCATTTTTGAGGTTTCCTCGACTTTGGGAGCGGGGCGGATGTATCAGATATTCAAAGTTGGTGTGCCGTCTGCCATGCCAAGTATGTTTATAGGGCTTTTCAACGGTATCTGCTCGTCGTTTATAACGCTTATGACTGCGGAAATGATTGGCGCAAAATACGGTATAGGCTGGTATGTGAACTGGCAGAAGGAAATGATGAGCTATGCCAATGTATATGCAGGTCTTATAATAATTGCGGTGTTGTGTTCGCTGCTTATCACTTTACTTTTTAAGATAAGAGATAAAGTGTTGGTATGGCAGAAAGGAGTAATAAAATGGTAGGTGAAATAGAAGTAAAAGATGTAGTACAGACTTTTGTGCAGCCCGATGGGGAAAAACTGACAGCGCTGAATCATGTTAATTTGCATATAGATGCAGGAAGCTTTGTATCGTTCATAGGACCTTCGGGTTGTGGAAAAACAACGTTGTTAAGGCTTATGGCAGGGCTTTCAAAGCCGACTTCGGGAGAATTGCTGCTCGATGGCGAAAAGATAAAAGGACCTAACCACAGCAGAGGTCTTGTGTTTCAGAATCCCACTCTTTTCCCTTGGCTGAATATATACGATAATGTAGCTTTTGGGCTGAGGGCAAGAAAAATTTTCAAAGACAGAAAAAATGAAGTGGACGAGTATCTTAAACTTGTGGGTCTGGACGGATTTGCAAAGGCATATCCACACCAACTGTCGGGAGGTATGGCTCAGAGAGCATCTCTTGCAAGGGCGATAATAGGTCACCCAAAAGTTTTGCTGCTGGATGAGCCGCTCGGCGCGCTTGATGCTTTTACACGAATGAATATGCAGGACGAACTTTTAAGGATCAGAAAAGAAAAAAATATGACTATGGTCATGGTCACACATGATGTTGACGAGGCTTTGTATCTTTCGGACAAAATAGTTGTAATGAGTCCGCGGCCCGCAAAAATAGAGTGGATAACCGATGTGGGACTGTACAGACCGCGCGCAAGGAATAACCCCGAATTTTTGCGGCTGCGATCCAAGATATTGAAAACGCTTAACTATGCGGGTACCGAGGCAGAGCCCGAGTATTCGATATAATAAAGGAGGAAATAAACAAAATGAAGAAAAAATTAGCATTATTGCTGTCGGTTGTGCTGTTGACGGGTGTTGCATCTGCCTGCGGAAGTACGGATACAACGGAGGACACAGAACAGGCTGTTGAACAGAGCGCAGCAGAGGGAGAGATCGGTGACGACTATGTGTTGAAAATAGGCTATGGCGGCGGACTTTGCGAAGCGCCTTTGCATGTTGCCGTGGATAAAGGTTATTTTGATGCGGAAGGGCTGAAATATGAGCTTGTACGTTGTGATGCGGCGGAAACGGCATCGTATGTAGGCTCGGGAAAACTTGAGGCAGGATTCGGACTTTTGGGCAAGTTTTTGCAGCCGATAGACAACGGACTTCCGATGAGAGTTACGGCAGGCATACATACGGGCTGTACGAAAGTGCTTGTGCCTGCGGATTCGGATATAAAAACGGTTGCCGATCTGAAGGGTAAAAAAATAGGCGTACCGGGGCTTGGTGCCGCTCCGTCAATAATTGTCCAGCGTTCGCTTGCTGCCGAGGGGATAGACGCCTCGCCCGAAAAGGTAGAAGTGGAATTTGCCGTTTACTCTATGAGCGATTTGGCTGCCGCGATTGAAAACAATGCGGTAGATGCCGTTGCAATGAGCGATCCGCAGGGTAGTGTAGCCGAGGAGGAATACGGACTTAATTGCATTATAAATACGGCAACGGACGAAGAGTACAAAGACGAATATTGCTGCATAAGCTTTGTGACGGATAATATTGCGAAAGAACATCCCGAAGTTGCGAAAAAATTCACCAAAGCCATGATGAAAGCCGCTCTTTGGGTACAGCAAAATCCCGATGAAACAGCCGAACTTCAGGTAAATAACAACTGGGTGTCGGGTGATGCAGAGTTTAATGCAAGTATTTTGAAACAGTATAATTATAAACCGTCGCTCGAAGGAGGACTGGAGGCGTTAAAGCTCTCCGCGCCTGCGATAAAGGATATAGGGCTTATCAAAGAAACTACCGATATAGATGAATTTGTCAACAATACTTTCTATAAAATAGACGGTCTGACAGACGAGGAAATATTCGGTGAGGTCGAGGCAGGTATAAGCAATTCCGAGGAAACAGACGCTGCGGAAAACAATGCCGCGCCTGCCGTAACACTTAAAAAACTTGAAGGTATAGACGATTGCTGCACGGCGGAGATCGAAACGGAGATCCCCGACTGCTGCAAATAAAAAAGGAAAGGAGAATGAAAAATGGCAGAGAAAATAAGGCAGTGCCTGACTTGCGCGGACTGCTCGGTAAAAAGCTGTATGCACAAGCAGGAGGATAAATATCCGCAGTTTTGTCTGACGGCAAAGGTCGACAAAGAATTGCTTGCAGAGGCAAAAGAATTGTATTTTGAGGATGTTAACCAAAATCTTGCACAAACGGCGGCAGAGGTCGAAAGTCAATTTTACGGTAAATACACCCGTGTTCAGGAAACTGTTGAGTTTATCAAAAGGTACGGCGCAAAAAAAGTGGGTATCGCGACCTGTGTGGGTCTGCTGAATGAGGCGGGCGTTTTTGCAAAAATACTGAAAAAACACGGTATCGAATACTATGCAGTGGGCTGTAAGATAGGCGCGGTGGAAAAATCCGAGATAGGTATTCCGCCCGAAAATACGCTGACAAAGGGCGAACAGTATGAATCAATGTGTAACCCTATCATGCAGGCGAAGATCCTTAATGAAAAAAAGACCGATCTTAATGTGATGATGGGACTGTGCGTTGGACATGATGCTCTGTTTATAAGATATGCCGAAGCGCCGACAACGGTGCTGGTAGTTAAAGACAGAGTAACGGGGCATAACCCGTGTGTACCGTTATGGACTTATAACGGGCTTTACAGCAAGATTTGACAGAAGGGGGCTGTTTTATGACAGCCCTTTTTTCGGCTTTGTTTGTTTTTGGCAGAACTGCCCAAGAAAAAAATTTGACAAAATTTTTTTAATATGCTTTTTTTGTATTGACTTTTTTACGATTTAATTATAGAATTATAGTACATATTATAAGAATTTATTCAAAAGAAAAATTAATTTCCGACCCGAAGGGATGACAGATGTAGCGTTTAGGAGAATTTTGCGAAGCAAAAACCCCGTAGCGTTAGAATTTTCGGAACGAAAATTCACATCTGCCAAGGAAATACAAAATTTTTCTTACCTTGACTTGATTCTTATAATACATATTATAAGAATTTATTCAAAAGGAAAATTAATTTCCGACCCAAAGGGATGACAGATGTAGCGTTCGGGAGAAAAAACTCACAGTCGGCAGGGTTCTTATAATCAAGAAGTATAATATGATTTTATATATATTTTGTATATCGGAGGCAATGGATATATTTTAAGAAACCCCGATATTACAGGAGGAAGGACAGTTATGGCTAAAAATAGCAACAGAAAAGGGCAAAGCTCTAATTCTAATTATTACAGTGACGATATGACAAAGGAGGTTGTCGGCAGACTTTTTGAACAGTATACCGCCGATGACGGAAAAAATTACTTTGCACCGTCAAGCAGGAGAAGAGTGCGCGAGGAAGAAGAACAGGCACGCAAAGAGGAAGAAAAAAAGCATTTTCTTGATGAGGACGATGACAGCGAGTCACCGGAGCAGGAGTCGGGACTTGCGCGTTTTGTAAGGAAAGCCAAGCTGGCGATATTGCCTCCGGATGATGACGACGAGGACGAGGAAGAAACAAACGATGAGGAGATGCCGCTTGAATTTC
>CANRCU010000103.1 GCA_947629215.1 uncultured Clostridia bacterium | reverse complement strand
AACAAAAAAAGGTATTGACAAAATAAATCTATCGTAGTATACTATATCTTGTCGCTGAGATGACGACAAAAAAACATCATATTTAAGCGATTCGGCTCGGTAGCTCAGCTGGTTAGAGCGCCGGCCTGTCACGCCGGAGGTCGAGGGTTCGAGCCCCTTCCGAGTCGCTTTTTTGTTTATGATATACGGGAGCATAGCTCAGCTGGGAGAGCATCTGCCTTACAAGCAGAGGGTCATAGGTTCGAGCCCTATTGTTCCCATTTGCCCGAGTGGCGGAATTGGCAGACGCACAGGACTTAAAATCCTGCGATGGCGACATCGTACCGGTTCAAGTCCGGTCTCGGGCACGATTGTCATAAAATAATATAAATAAGACCGTTGCAAGACTTTTGCGGCGGTCTTATTTATTGCCCGGGCAAGGATATTCGTACTGCGCTTTCGCTGTGTACTCATAACGGACACAAAATTAAATATCCCCTGCTTATAAAAGCGGGGGATCTACCTATCGGTTAAAATAAAGATCAGATAGCGCGTTTAACTTTGCCTGCGCGTACACATCTTGTGCATACGTTTATAGACTTAACAGTACCGTTGGCATCTATTATTTTTACTTTTCTTACATTGGCTTTCCAAGTCTTTTTGGCACGTCTTGAAACCTGACTACGGTTAATGCTTATCCTGCGACCTGTTTGCATAGCCTTTTCACAAATTTCACATTTAGCCATTGATTGCACCTCCCTCGACTAAAACAATAAACACATCAATACATATAATAACAGATAAATCTTTATAATGCAAGAGTAAATTTGAAATTTTTCCGAAAAATTGTTAAAAGTAAATTTTCAAAGTAAATGCAACAGTGTAATTTAGTTGTTGCATTTACTTTGAGAATTTACGAAAATTTGTTAAAGTCCAAATACCGCCGGATTTTATATAAGAATTTTTATCTTGCAAAATATAACATAATGATATATAATCCTTTATGTATATGTTTTATGGGTCAAGTCTTTTTTGCAAGACCGCATTTATAAGGAGGAAAAGTTATGAAAGCGTTTGGCAGACAGGTGATAATATGCCTTATTGTTACGCTTATGCTGGAATTTATCGTTTTTAATTTCAGAACATATCTGACAGCCGGTTACAAAGAAATACCCTGTGATAATTATACCGTAACGGAAGGGCTTACAAAAAATAATAACGGTACGTTCACCGCGACTGCAAGCACGGGCGTTATTGAGATAAGAGCCATAAACAAAGAACTGAAAAATATATATCTCGATATAGTCAACCTGAGCGCAAACGACGACTACCCCGAAAAAGAGCGTTTTGAAATACAAATATCCGCAACGGACGAGGCAAACACCCTTTATTTTGACCTGCCCGAAACGGCTGTTGTATCAAGCGTTGAAAGCACCAAGACAATAGGGCTTGAGCTGGCAGGCAAAAGCAGAAACATAAAAATAAGCATAACAAACCTTGAAAACGACGATATTGCTATCAGAAACATAAGTTTTAATCATCCCGTGCCGTTCAGGCTGAGCTTTGTGAGAATGCTTGTTGTTTTTCTGATGATCCTGCTTATTACGGGTCTGCGCCCGGGTTCTTACTGGTACAATTATAAACCGGATCTTAAAAGAGTGGATATGCTTATAATACTTGCAGCCGTTGTGTTCATAAACATTGTTACGGTCGTGGGCGGTATCAAAAGCCGCCGTCTGAGCGATGCCGTAGGTCACCACACACAATATCAGGAGCTTGCCCAAGCGATAATTGACGGGCATTTCTATCTGGACGAAAAACCGTGTGATACCCTGCTTGAAATGGACAATCCCTACGATACGGCTTACCGTAACCGCCTTATGGCTGAGACCGGAACGTATTACAAGTGGGATACGGCTTATTATAACGGCAAATATTATGTTTATTTCGGCGTAACGCCTGCGCTGCTGTTTTTTATACCGTATAATCTGCTGCATAACGGCAAACCTATGCAAAATTATACCGTGGCGGTCATTTGCAGCGTGATGGTAATTGCGGGCATATATCTGCTGATGTACGATATTGCGAAAAAGCATTTCAAAAATTTGCCCTTTGCGGTATATATGATGCTTTGTCAGGTGCTTATATACGGCTGCGGCTCGATATATATGATAAGAATACCCGACCTTTATGCAGTACCCATATATACGGGGCTGACACTGACCGTTTGGGGGCTTTTCTTCTGGCAGAGAGCTATACTCTACGACAAAGATGCCGTGAAATCAGAACCCGGTATGCTTTTCGCAGGTTCGGTGTGTATGGCGCTTGTGGCAGGCGCAAGACCGCAGATGCTGCTTGCCTCGTTCCTTGCGATACCGCTTTTTTGGAATGCGGTTTTCAAAGACAGGCTGCTTTTCGGCAAAAAGTCGGTTTTGAACACACTGGCGTTTATTACGCCTTTTGTGCTGTTTGCGGCGTTTATGATGTATTATAATGCCTCAAGGTTCGGTTCTCCTTTTGATTTCGGCGCAAATTATAACCTCACCACCAACGATATGACCAAACGCGGGTTTTCGTTCAATAGAACGGGTCTTGGGCTGTTTATGTATCTTCTTCAGCCGCCTGTGTATACGACCAAATTCCCGTATATAAACCCCGTATATTTCTATACCGAATATATGGGCAGGACTGTATATGAAACAATGATAGGCGGCGTGCTTGCAACGCACTTGACAGCACTTTTCGCCTTTTCGGTCTTTAAAATGCGCAGTGCTTTCAGGCAAAAAGGCTTGCTTGGCATACAGCTATGCCTTATTGCCTTCGGTATCATCATACCGTTTGCGGATACGCAGATGTCGGGCATACTGCTCAGATATTTTATGGATTTTAACTGGGCATGGCTGCTTGCGGGCGCTCTTGGCGTTATGGTAATGATAGAATGTGCGCAGGAATACAAAAAATTCGATTTTACAAAATATGTGATAGGCGCGCTGCTGATAGCCTGCATTTGCGAGGGTATATACGATTTTGCACAGTTTTTTGCGGACACGGGGCAGAATATAAGGGAGCTTAACCCGCATTTTTACTACAGCGTTAAGACTGCGATAGAATTTTGGCATTAACGCCTATAACAATTTCATTATTTCTTTTTTAAGTCTGCCGATTATCTTTTTTTCAAGTCGTGAGATATAGCTTTGGCTTATGCCAAGCATATCCGCGACTTCTTTTTGTGTTTTTTCCTTTCTTTTTGGGTATAGCCCGAATCTTAACTCTATTATCTCGCGTTCACGTTCCGAAAGCTTGCTCAGGGCTGTGTTCAGCAATTGTTTGTCGACTTCCCATTCTATATCTTTGTAGATAATATCAACATCCGTGCCGAGTATGTCGGAAAGCAGCAGCTCGTTGCCCTCCCAGTCCACATTCAGCGGTTCGTCTATTGAAATTTCGGTCTTTCTGCGTGAGGCTCGCCTAAGATACATGAGTATTTCATTTTCTATGCAGCGTGAAGCATAGGTCGCAAGTTTGATATTTTTATCCGCTTTGAATGTGTTTATCGCCTTGATAAGCCCGATAGAGCCTATGGATATAAGGTCCTCTATGTTTATGCCCGTGTTTTCGAATTTTTTGGCTATGTAGACGACCAGCCGCAGATTTTTTTCTATAAGCGTTTTTTTGGCAGAGTCGGCATTTGCGCCCGAAAGTTCGGCTATAAGCTCTGCTTCTTCCTGCGGCGAAAGCGGCGCGGGCAGCGTGTTTGAGCTGCCTATGTAATAAACGCCCCTTTTGCCCGTCAGACCCAAAAGTCTTAGAATAATTTTTATCGGCATATTTTACATCTCCTTTAATAATTCCGTATTGATAAGCGCTTCAAAACTGCCGTTTATGGGCGTGCTGCTGATGGCTATGCAGTTTCTGCCCGTTTTTTCGTCTATTTTTGTATCTGCATAAAAACAAATAAGTTCGGCTTCGCCCGTGACCGTGCGGCACGGGTGGGGGAAGGTGTCTTTTATGTAAGGCAGCAGCGGCGAAACGGCTTTTTTATCGGCTATAACAACGGGCGAGCCGTTTATTTCAAGCCCGTTCCCGCTGTCGGAAAGTGCGGTCAGCACAACACTTTTTCCGCCCGAAAATATTTCAAGCCTGTGCAGCCCCGATATTTCGCAAAGTTTCGGGCTGTCGGATATTTTTTTCAGCAGAAAAAGCAGCACCGTGGCGAATATGACCGTGACCGAGCCGTCCAGACCGAAAAGCGCCATTGCCCCGAGCGAAAGGCTGCCAAGCAGAAAAGTGACCGAATATGCCGTTATCAGCATACCGAAAAACCGCAGCGGCGTATGAGGTCTTGCCCCGAAAAAAAGCGCAGCCGCCAAAAAAACAAACGGCATCACGGGGGAAATACCTATAACGCATACAGATGCCGTATAACAGATATTTGCGGCGATGCACCATAAAAACAGCCTGTTTTTGCCGCTGCCCCAGAGTATAAGGGTCATCTTCAGCACGATATAATCCATTATCAGGTTGTAAAGAAAGAAAATATCACCGTAGAGCTGCATTTTTATCACTTCCCGAAAATAAGTATAAGCCGTATTTCGGGATTTTTTTGTAAATTAGATTGAAAGACGGCAAAACATTTTCCGACACGAAAATTTTGGGCATATCACTGTGATATGCGGCATAATCTTAATCAAACGAAAATTTAACGGCTTGTCGGCGGCGCACCGATAAGAGCATGCAAAGGAGAGAAAGCCATATGAGAGAAAAACTTAAAAAATACCTGCCCGAAGGTCTGTATTATGCCTTGAACGGGCAGCAGATGGAAAAAGCGCTTGAAATAAGGCTGCGCGCAGGCAGAAATGCAGTTTTGCGCTATCCGGACGGGTATGAAGAGATAGACTATCCTGTCACGGCTGTTGTTTTGAAAGAAACGCTTGAATTGCTTTGCGGATATTCGCTTTATGCCTATGCGTCGGATATTGCGCGCGGCTTTATAACCGCAGGCGGCTTGCGTGTGGGCATTGGCGGTCGGGTGGTGTTTTCGGACGGCGAGAGCCGCGGCATAAGAACGGTATCAAGCCTTAATATACGTCTTTCACGCCCTGTAAACGGCTGCGCGGACAAGCTGCTGCCATATATCTTAAATAACGGCAGGGTCAGGAACACAATGCTCGTTTCGCCGCCGCTTTGCGGAAAGACAACGCTTTTGAGAGATATTGTGCGGCAGTTGAGCGACAGCGGCATAAATACAGCCGTTATAGACGAACGCAGCGAAATAGCCTGCCTTGATGCCGACGGAAACACGGGGCATGATGTCGGGAGATGCAGCGATGTTCTGAGCGGCTGCGGCAAGGCTGTCGGGGTGACAATGGCGTTAAGGAGCCTTGCACCGGAGCTGATAGCGCTTGACGAAATAGGCGAAAAAGCCGATATTCAGGCGGTAAATAACGCTGTTACGGGCGGTTCGGCAGTCATTTGCACCGTACATTCGGACGACCTTGAAACATTGTGTAAAAGAAAATATATACTGCCGCTAATAGAGGACAGGCTGTTTGAAAGGATAGTTTTTTTGCGCGGCAAGGGCGTTATAGCCAATATATACGATGCGGAGCGTGAGAAAATATGCTGAAAATATCGGGCGCATTTATGGTCATAGCCGCCGCAGCCGCTTTTGCGCTGAATAAATTTGCGGCGCTGAAAAACAGACTTGCTCTGCTGCGCGAAATGCGTGAAACGATGCTTTACATATCGTCATATATAAGTTTTTCGGCAATGCCGCTTGACGAGATAATGACGGAGCTTATCAAGACCCGCCGTGGGTATTCGGAGGAGGCGCTTTTGTATTTTGCCGAAGGGCTTGCCAAAAGACAGCCTGCCGCAGAGCTTTGGCGAAAGAGTATTTCTTTGCTGCCGCTTTCGGGCGAGGAGATAACGGCATTTTTGCCTTTCGGCGGCTGTATCGGTATGACCGACAGGTCTATGCAGCTGAAAACCGTCGATAACATCATACGCTCCGCCGAAATATGTGAAGAAAGACTGACGCGCAGGCTGGACAGGTTCAGAGCGGTGGATATGAAACTGTTGATAATGTGCGGTATAGCGGCTGCCGTTATACTGATATGAGCTGCGGAGGGGAAGAAATGGACGTAAATATAATTTTCAGGATAGCGGCTGTCGGCATACTTGTGGCTGTGCTGGATCAGGTGCTTATACGGGCGGGACGTGAGGAACAGGCAATGATGACAACGCTTGCGGGGCTTGTGGTGGTGCTTTACTGGATAATAAATTACATAAACGAGCTGTTCAATACCGTTGAAACGCTGTTCAATTTATAGGTGAGTATCATGGAGATATTTAAAATAGCCGCATTTGTCCTTTGCGCAGCCGTTTTTGCATCGGTTTTGGACAGGTATGCGCCTTGGGCGGCTATATCCCTGTCGGTGGCGGCAGGAGCAGCCGTCTTGCTGTATCTGCTGCCAAAATTCAAGACGGTCGCCGAATGTATGACCGAGATGTTCGGGCAGCTTGACGGCGGCAGCGGCTATGCAGCCATGCTTTTAAAAGTAACGGCTATATCTTTTATAGCGCAGATGACGGCGCAGATATGTGCGGATGCGGGGCAAAAAGCTATGGGCGACAAGATAGAAACGGCGGCAAAGGTGCTTATAGCCGTGTATGCTCTGCCGCTCATATCCGATATGCTAAAGCTAATATCGGCTTTTTTCGGAGGTTAGGGCATGAAAAAGATAATTATTATGATATTGCTTGCGCTAATGACGGCAAGCCCCTGTTATGCGGATGTTGCAAGCGAATACTATGATATTTTCAATATGGGCGACCTTGATAAGCACGGCGATTTCAAAACGGTGTTCAAAAAAACCATGCAGGGGGATCTCGGATACCTTAAAGAGCGGTTAGAGCCGAAAAAACTTATTCTTGACGAAATAAGAGAGTGCGCAGGCATTATCAAAGGTCTGCTTATGATATGTATGCTCAGCGGTCTGACGGCTGCGCTGAACTTCGGCGGCGGCAGGGGCGCGGAGTTTATGTCGTTTATGATAGGGCGTATTTTGTCGGCGGGGCTTTGTTTAAAGGCGATAAGCCGTGTAAGCGGTATAATGACAAGTTTTTCGGATATGCTGTTGGGCTTTGAAGGCACGGCTGTGCCGATAATGACGGCGCTGCTGGTCGTGAGCGGAAGGGCGGCGCTTGGCAGCGCTTCGGCTGCGGTGATGTATGCCGCGCTCAACTTTCTGACTTGGGCGGTGAAAAAACTGATACTGCCGTGCATAGGGTTTTATGCCGTTTGCGGACTTATCGACCGTATCTCGCCGCAGGGGGCGTTGACAAGGCTTTCAAAGCTGATAAGCAGCGGCATTGGTGTTGGTATGAAGTGTTTCGGGCTGGCGTTCGGCGCTATATTGGCTGTTGAACGCGCGGCAACTGTCGGAGCGGATACCCTTGCGCAAAAGACCGCTGTTTCCGCGATAAAGGCTGTACCCGTTGTGGGCGATGTGTTTGCCGCAGGCGCAGACAATGTTTTTACGCTTATAACGGCGGTAAAAAGCGGCTTCGGCTCGGCGGTCATGATATTTATTGCCATATGCTGCATTGCGCCGCTTGTAAAGGTGCTGGTGATAACGCTGATGTTCCGCATTGCCGCGGCTTTGTCCGAACCGCTCGGCGAAAAGGGCATAACCGAAATGACGGATACGGCGGCGGCTGTTTGCGGGCTGACGTTTTCGGTCATGC
>CANRCU010000102.1 GCA_947629215.1 uncultured Clostridia bacterium | reverse complement strand
TGCTTCGCAAAATCTCCACCTTACCCTTGACAACTTGCCTTGAGAAAAGTGTAACCTATCATTGACACCTTAACAATCAATTAAGATTTTTTTTCAAAAAACTATTGACATATCCGTTTATGTGTAGTATAATTTAAGCATACAAAGGCGTTGAGGCATTAGCTTCGGCGCCTGTTTTGCTGTTGAACCTTTTTTAAAAAATTTTCCGCAGCGCATAAGCGGTATGCTCTGCGACTCCTTCCTGTGCTTTTTATTTATATACCTGACACAGCAAAACAGATTCCCCCGCGCCTTTGCTTTTTATAAAAAAACCCGATTCTCCCCAAGATCGGGTTTTTTTAACGATTTTGTTTCAGACAAGCAAATTTTGCATATAATGTTTATGTAAACGGTTTTTCATGTAATATAAATGAAATATAAATATTATTGATTTTTTTGTAATATTGTGATATTATGTATTTGTGATAGTATCTTTTTTATCAAGGGGGAGAATTTATGAACAAAGTCTTAACATCGGAAGATTTTATATATATTGCAGTTATCGCTTTTTTTGTAACATGGATGATACAAAACATAATACGGCTAAAAAATCTGCTTAACGCAAGCCCGGATGCCATTAAGGCAAACGAAATGAGGACTATTATGGCACGCTGCTATGCTCTGTTCCCCCTTGAAAAATTCAATTTCAAGGGGCGTGAATTTACCCGCGGTATGCGTGTAAAAATAACCACATTTCAGAACAAAGAATTTGAAGGCGAGCTTATAGGCTCCAACAGCCGCAATCTTATATGTATAATCACAGCAAAAAACGTCATTGCACACGAAATAAGCAATATCCGCGATATAACACCTGTGGAGAACTGATATGGAATATACACGACGCATCAATTATTACGAAACCGATAAAATGGGTATAGTCCATCATTCAAACTATATCCGTTATTTTGAAGAAGCCCGTATTTTTCTTATGGACAGCTTCGGTCTGAGCTATGCCGAAACCGAAAAGGCAGGTATTCTTATCCCCGTACTTGGCATAGACATTAAATACAAGCAGCCCGTGACCTTTGGCGACGAGCTTGTTATCAAAGCGCATATATCCAAATTTACGGGCGTAAAAATGACCGTTGATTATAAAGCATACCGCAAGGCGGATATGCAGCTTTCCACATTTGGTGAAAGCACACATTGTTTTCTTGATTCCAAAACTTTTAAACCGATCGATCTTCGCAAAAAAAATCCCGAAATCTATAAGGTCTTTCAACAAATAACAGACGAACTGAAATAAAAAACTCCGCCGTCTAAAAACGCGGAGTTTTTTTGTTCCCAAGTGCCTCAAAAGGCTCAATATACCTGCACTATACCAAGATTTTCGGTATAATTTCCGAGAGCATCGGTCGCATAATATTTTATTATATACTCGCCTACTTCATTTACATTCACATTACAGCTTATCTCATAATGTATCTCATTGTTTGCAATATCATACGCCTTTACGCCCCTGTGCAGTATCTCGGCAAGGTTATTGTATGCGTATTCATCACCTTTTTTTATATGTTTCTTAGGTTCGTCTATTATTATTTTGACCTGCTCTTTCTTCCATGGATTATTCGGGTTAGGATCTGTCGGATCCCAATTCGGATAAGTCGCTTTGTCCGTCAGCCTCACAGGTTTAGGGCAAGGGATCGGATCGGTAGGTGCATCATACACCTCAACAGTCGTACCAAGTGGGCAATTGTCATATATCCACTTTGCGTCAGCCACCGAAAGCCTTACACAGCCAAGGGATGCCTTTGTACCCAAAGAGTTGAAGGTGCGTGTGATAAGTGTGCTTTCGTTAGTGGTCCTGTAACAGCAGGAATGGAAAAGCACACCGTCTGTTATTCTTGTGGAATACTGACCCCATACACCGCCCAAAAGTTCTTTCCAACGGTATTTGGCAGGCGTTTTAAATTTGCCGAGAGGTGTATTGCCACCCTCGCCCGGCGCGCAGACCATAGCCTTATAAGGAACGGTATAATTGCCGTTTTCATCCTTTGTATAGATAGTAGTGCATTTTGTCGTTCGGTTTATCTTGATGTAATACGGATGATCGTCCGCCCGAACAACACTTGTCATAGCCAGCACAACCGCCGACACCGCCAATAATTTTTTTAAAATACTCATTTGCTGCTCCTTTTGATTTATTTTCCCGAACACTCTCCACATCACTCAATATATTATTATATATCGGTTCGACAAATTTCGCAACAGTTTTCTTTCATAACTTACAATATTTCGTATATCAGAACTCGTCCTCTTTTTCCAACAAACTGTAAATATATTCAGCCGCCTCGCCTCTTGTCAGGACTTTACCGCCGTTAAATTCGCCGCCCGTTTCTTGTATATATCCCATTGCGGCGGCAATAGCCACATAACCTACATCTTCGCCGCCGACATCGCTGAAATTATTTTTGAAAATATCTTTCTTTGCAATTCCGTCGTAACCGCTCTGTTCCACAAATATTTTCACCATATCCATTTTAGTCATCGGCTTATTGTATTTGGTATCTTGATCGTCTTTTGCAACATATGAATTGCACAAAGTATAAAAATCACCTATGGTTATTTCTTTTCCGGGTTCAAATTTTTCGTAGGGCAAGGTATGACCGTATTCCGCAAGTATCTCTATGACCTCGCGGTAAGGGCTTCCTTCCAAATCGGAATAATTTCCGTCGGACTGCGCCGAATACGGTTCGCCATTGTAACTATTTATTCTTTCGCCCGTAACAGCATCGTACATTCTGTTAATGCCATACACATTTTCAATATTAAAACTGTAAGTCAAAACAGGCGTATTGTTAACAAGCCTGTACACAAGTCCGAATCCGTCATTATCGTTGATGCATTTTTCAAACAAAGCTCTTTCGTCCGTTACATTATCCAAAGAAGGGAATGTGATATTATCCCAATCTTTGATATAGTCGGTCACTTCAAATTCATTGTCAAAAGTGAATCTCACATTCTGCAGATTTACAGGCACACCGTTCTCTATCCTGTCAAAATAAACGGTATTGTCGTTAAAACGGACCTTGTATTCTCCGCTTTCAAACTCCTTCGGTGCCAGCTCTGCGAACTTCTTTTCTGCGGCAGACACAGCTTTTTGTTCGTCCAATTTGATATTCTGTATTCTTTCGCCTTTTTTGTATATATTGCAGTAATAACTCAATATTTCGCCGTTTTCCGCATTCAGGCTTGCATATGCATTGCCGTCTTCTTCCTCGCTGTCAAGGTCGTAATACACCTCTATATAAGGCACATCAAAATACATTTCACGGTAAACGGATGAACTTCTTATCTCCATTTTATTTAATTGCGGAAAATGTTTCTTCAATATTTCGTCGGCTTCTTCTTTTGATATATAATTTTCAAACTCCTCTATTGCCTTGCGTTCTTCGGGTGTTATACCGGCTCCCGCTTCCGCATCCGCCGCTGCATAAGTTGTTGCTTCGGTATTTTTCATGATCGGTTCATCGTTGACCGCATCAACGGGTTCTCCGCTGACGGCGTTTATATCCTTGCCGGTCAGTCTGTAAACAGGGCGTGCCTCCGCCTTTTTTTCTTCATAGTTATAAAAAATATTGTATATAAGTTCAAAATCATCTGTTTCTTTGTAATTTTCGTATATTTGGTCACTATCGAGCAGTTTCACGGACTTAGGGTCGATATATCCGTAACCGAAAATATCATTGCAGACACCGCTGAAATTATCTATCTTGCCCGTTACACGGTCTACCTCGACCTCAATGTCGGAATCAACGGGAACACCGTTTTTGGCAACATAATAATACAGCCTTATATCTTGTCCCGAAATACGACGTTTATCAAAAACTATATCAGCCACATTTTCGCCGTATATTTTCTTTAAAAGAGCATCCGCAATATTCTTTGCTTCGTTCCTGTTGAGCTTTTTCCCCTTTTCTTCTCTGTTATGCGAATAAAAATAACCGGTTATACAGCCGTGTTCGTCCGCAGTGATATGACTGCTCTCACCTGTTTCTGTATCTGTCCATGATATAGTGGTATTTTCTCCGTATTTGGATATATCCACATCGTCCATATCTTCTCTTATATCAAAATATTCGCGTGCGCGCAATATCAGACTTTCGTGGTCAACTTCACCGCCGACAACGGACACAGCCGAAAACATCATTACCGCCGCAAGCAACATTGATGTGAGTCTTTTTTTCATAACGATCCCTTCCTTTTAATACTTTATTTTTCCTACATATCAGACAATAAACATTGCATCGCCGAACGAAAAAAACCTGTATTTCTCCTCGACTGCCGTTTTATATGCATTCAGCACATTTTCCCGTCCTGCCAAGGCACTGACAAGCATTATGAGCGTAGATTCGGGCAAATGAAAATTTGTTATCAGCCCGTCCACCGCTTTGAAACTGTACCCCGGATAGATAAAAATATCCGTCCAACCGTTTTTTGCGCAGATATGCCCGTTTTCGTCCGCGACCGATTCAAGCGTGCGCGTGCTTGTCGTGCCGACCGCTATTATACGTCCGCCGTTTTTCCTTGCCGTATTGATAATATCTGCCTGTTCTTTTTCTATGCAATAATATTCCGAATGCATCTTGTGGTCGAGTATATCGTCCGCTTTTACGGGTCTGAACGTTCCAAGCCCGACGTGCAAAGTCAGCCGCGCTATTTTAACGCCCTTTTCTTCAAGCTGTTTCAGAAGCTCCGGCGTAAAGTGCAGCCCCGCCGTCGGCGCAGCAGCAGAGCCGTTGTTTTTGGCATATACCGTCTGATACCTTTCCTTATCGTCAAGTTTTTCGGTGATCTTCAAATATCCCGTCAAACTCAAACTTCACTATCCTGTTGCCCTCTTCGATTATATCCACAATTTCGGCTTTCAGCATACCGCCGCCAAAAACTATCCTTTTGCCGATCCTCGCTTTTTTGCCGGGATAGACGATACACTCCCACCTTTTTTCATCGGTAAGTCTTTTCAACAGCAAGATCTCAACACGTGTACCCGTGTCCTCACGTTCGCCTATCAGCCGCGCGGGCAGCACCCTTGTTTCGTTTATCACAAGGCAGTCGCCTGCGTTCAGCAACCCTACAATATCTTTGAAAACGTGATGTTCGGTCTTTCCGCTTTTCTTGTCCAGCACCAACAGTCGCGAAGACGCTCTGTCCTTCAGCGGTGTCTGCGCTATAAGCTCTTTTGGCAGTTCAAAATAAAAATCCGTTCTTAACATTATAAATTCCTCTGTTTTTTTGTGATATATGACCGCAAAACCGTCGGTCATGCGCAGAATACCGTATATACCCTGCGGCTTATTTCACCTCTACACCTTTGTAGTAATATTTCAGTATCTCGTCGTATTTGAATCCCTTCGACGCCATACCGTAAGCTCCGCACTGGCTCATGCCGACACCGTGTCCCCAGCCTGCTCCGCTTATAACTATACTGTCCGCAGCCTCGGTCAGCGTTCCGCCGTTTTCACTTAGCACAACATCGCCGTTTTTGCCGCATAATACCAAATTTATATCATCCAGAACGGTAGGTTCTCCGCTTGCATTCACAGCCGACATCACATCTGCGGTCAGATTCTCGACCGTTCCGCTTGCACCCATTACAAATATATTGTTGCTCGGCGCAGACGAACCCGTTATCTTAAAAGCGCGCGACCACAGGTTTTCTCCGCCCTGTTTAAAGAATGTCTTTATATCCTGTCCCTTCAGAACATGGCTGCCATTTGTGCCTGTAAGCGTGACTTCTTCGGCTAAAATATCACCGCGCCATTCGGTAACGGCTACATTTGTAACTTCACCTATGTCAAAGCCCTCAGCCGCAGCCATATTGCCTATCTCCTTTAACGTAAAGGTGCGTTCCCAGCTTCTTGCATTCAACTCATACGGGTCGGGCGTAGATGTCAGATAAGGCACATCTCCGCCCCATACCTCTGAGGAACTCAGTGTATATCCGCCGTCACAGTCAAAATATTCCGCATTTATAGGCTTGCCGTTATAATATGCCATAACTCCGCTTGTTGCATCAACGGCAGCCGTTGTGCTGCTTTCCTCGCGTCCGTATCCGCTGTAAAACTGACAATGCGTGGTATCGCAAAGGTCATAGCCCGAATGTCTGCCCTTGTGATATGAGGCAAACGAGCGCGCAGCCACAGCCTGCGCCTTAAGCGCTTCTTCCGGCCAGCTTGCATACACTTCAACGGGTATCACTCCGTAAAGGTATTCGTCCATAGAAATAATATTTACAGCGTTAAGGCTGCCGCCTTCGGCGGTTATCTCTATGCTGCCGCGGTATGACATTTCGCCAAGGTCAACTACCCCCGTAGGTGAAGAGAGTGTAACACCGCCCGTGTTTATAACAAAGCTGCCGCCCTCAAAATCGACTTTGACAGCATTTTTTGCAATATCGTATGTATTTATCACATGCTCGGTCTTTGCCGCCTGTGTGGTCGTTTCCGTTGAGTTTTCCGTCACTGTGACCGCCGTTTGCGTAGTCGTTTCGGTCGTTGTTTCAACCGTTATGCCGTCGGATATATAACAGCCCCAGCCTTCATTGTCAAAGACCGCAACACCGCCGTGTTCAACGGCATTTTCCAAAGACGGGCATTGTATTCTTGACGAATAACTTCCCGAAGCCGGGGAAAATGTAAAGCCGGAACTGCTTTTCAACTCGGAACTGCCGCCCTTGTAACTGACGGTAAGGCTCGTATTTGCGGCTGTTATCGTACCTACGCCCATATAATAGCGCTCAAGACCTATACGCAGACTTCCGTCGCCGTAACCGTTATTTATGCAAATGCAAAATGCAAACATAGAGCCGCAAAGAACGGCTGCGATAAGTTTTCTTAAATTCAAAATAATACCTCCCGTTTTCATTCTGCTGCAAAAAAGCGCAGATATACCTATTAAATATATTTTATAATACGGTTCAAATTATGTCAACATCTTGTATGAAAATGTAATATTAATTTTTCCGTATTTTATATTGAAATTTTTCCATATTTAGGGTATAATATTATATATTTGGTCTATAGATCATAAAAATTTCAATTATTTGAGAGGTACAAAATGAGACCGATAACAGAAGTCAAAGCCGAACTTGCGGCTATCCCTATCACGGATATACCAAAAGCGCTTGATACCTACCGCAATGACAAACGCTCGGGCATAATAAGCCTTGTAAAAAGCTATGACAAGAAATACACTGCCTACTTAGCTGAAAAACAGCGGCTCGACGGGCTGCTTTCTTATGAGCGCGAATATTACAAAAAAGGCATAACTCTAATCGCAGGCATTGACGAGGTCGGCAGAGGTCCTTTGGCGGGACCTGTATTTGCGGCGGCTGTTATCCTGCCCGAAAACTGCATAATAGAAGGATTGGACGACAGCAAAAAACTCTCCCCAAAAAAACGTGAAGAGTTGTTTGATGTCATAAACGAAAAAGCGGTTGCCGTCGGTGTCGGTTTTGCCGACAACAGGACCATCGACAGTATAAATATTTTACAGGCAACTTATAAATCAATGCAGACGGCAATACAAAAACTCGGAACAAAGCCTCAGCAACTGCTTGTTGACGCCGTGACCATACCCGACACGGATATACCGCAGCAAGCTATAATCAAAGGCGACGGTAAAAGTATGTCCATAGCCGCAGCAAGTGTTGTTGCAAAGGTGCTGCGTGACCGTTTAATGGCGGATTATGCCAAGATATACCCCGGCTACGATTTTGAAAACAACATGGGCTACGGCACC
>CANRCU010000101.1 GCA_947629215.1 uncultured Clostridia bacterium | reverse complement strand
CCGACATATTCGGTAAAAAGGTTTTTATTGTATTTAAGTTCAAAGCAGGCAAGCAGCAAAAGAAAGACAATTATTGCCCTTAATGGTATGACCGAAAGGGGTACGGTTTTGTTGAAACTTATATTGTCTATTACGATCGGCGAGTCATAGTCAAACTTAAAGTTGACGATCATATCTTCTGTAATGCCCATTGCATTGAGTTTAAGATATTTGGAACGTTCTACATCATGTACAATATAACGTTCGGGCATGGGATAAAAATTACGGTTGCCGCTGTCGGTTGCCATAAGCGTTACTGTCAGCGTTTCAAAATTGCGGTAATTACCTTCAACATATGCCGAAGGATCCTTTGCGATGTCAAAATGTGCATCTATATATATATTTTTTGTCAGAGCATTTATGTTGTTGATAACTATACCGACGGTATCGGCATTATTTTGGGGAATGAGAGCATTGCCGTTTATGACCTGTGTATCCTGTGTTATATCAAAGGTATCCACAGATATTTCTTTATAAAAAAATACTTTCCCAGTGGCGAAAATTGAATATAAAGAACTCTGCGAGCATAGTTATTATAAATATTATAATAACAGCTTTGTTTTTTGTTTTTTTGAAACTATCCATATTGTACTCCTTTCAGAATTTATTTACAGCCAGAAAGCAATGCTGTGTACAATATTGTAGTAAAAAGTCGGGTCTGCCGTACCGAGAGCTGTTTTTCCCGCTGTACCCATGGCAAAAAACAGTAATATATCATATAAAAGGCTCAATATCACCGCAAGAGTTATAAGCCGCTCCGTCTTTATGGTTTCCGACAAAGCAAGCGCAGTGATTATTGCGCAAAGCAGCATAATATACGAAAAATCAAGATAGTATCTTGAAAGTATGCCCGACATTTCGGTATCGGCTATGCCCACCGCAAACGCCATTATCGGCAGCAGCAGTGCAAAATAATACAAATTCTTTTCACATAAAATGTTTTTTGCTTTTTTCAGACCGAAAATAAACCACAAGATAGGCTGTGTGACAAGTATACCGCCGTACATATCTTCGGTAATCGTTATACCCATGTAGTTGCACGAAATGTCGGTTTGCGCAATAAACGGAAATACAGGGACAGAACAGGGCAGCTGAAAGAAGTATGCAAAAATACCCAAAGGTATTCTGTCGGGTTTAAATCCGCGTGATGTCATATCGTTTGTTGTGAGATTGTAATTTGCGCCGAAATCAAACACAGAACCGAAGCGTGCATAGTTATACCACATTGTAACAGCCGCAACGGCTATGTAAGGTATGACGAAAGCAGCAATAGCGGCTGCTTTATTGCCTTTTTTTTGCCTTAAGACCGTGGGTGCGAACAGCGGTATCGAAAGGAATGAGGCAATGAGAAATTGCGGTCTGCACAGAGCTACGAGCGCCATACACAGCGAACCGAACGCGATTTCCGATACTCGCATTTTTGACATGGCTCTTATCCAGAGCCACAGCCCCATGAACACAAGTGCCAGCGACATTGTTATCGGCATAAAATAAAAACTTGGCGAACGCATGGAAACGACTGTTCCGCTTGAAAATATCAGTACCTGACTCAGCAATATATAGATAAGAAAAGCCGTATCGTTGAACCATTTTTTCATTATTTCTTTTAATAGCAAAAATGCAAATATAACTATCAGTATAAGGTTAACGGTTATGCCGATAAAAGTCGGAAAAGCCGACCTAAATATCAGCCGCCACGGAAGATAGTATATCAAAGTGGGCAAGACCCCGAAGTATATATAGTATTTTCCGTTGAAGTACGCAACGTCCCATTTGTAGTATTCGTCCTCGGACAACTCCAAATTGCAGCGCGCGGAAAAGTCATAGGGATTTTCCATATTTTTAAGCGCTTCGGGCGGTTCGTCCTCAAGATATAGATGACCCGACATAAAAGCCTGAGCAAGCAGATCATAATCCGACACAAGATAAAAATTTGTATCTTTGTACATCTGGTCTGTGTTGCGAAACAGCGGATTTGCGCTTGAAAGCGTACAGCAGATAAGAATATCGAATACGATGACCGCTGCCGTGATAAGCTTTTGCCGGCGGCTGTCATTTACGCGCTCGTTAAACAGTTTTTTGTTGTATTTAAGTTCAAGGCAGGCAAGGATAATTGAGAATACACATAATATCCTAAGCGGTACAACCGAAAAAGGCACGGTTTTGTTAAAACTTATACTGTCTATTATTATAGGAGAATCGTATTCCGCATTGAAATATATGCGCATATTTTTTGTTACGCCCGAAGTATTAAGTTTTATATAATGCGAGCGTTCCGCGCCGTATACGATGTGACGTTCGGGCATCCGGTAATACCCCGATCCGCTGTCGGCTGCGTATATTATGGTATCAAGTTTTTCAAACGGCCATATGTTGCCCTCAACATATACCGAGGGATCTTTTGCATCGGCATAATAGGCGTTTATGTATATGTTTTTTGTCTGTATGCCTATATTGTCTATGCCGATACAGACAAAAGAACTTCCGTTTTCCGGCAGAAGAGCGTTGTTGCCTGTTACACGTGTGTTTTCTGTTGCATAATAATCTTTGACCGGAGTTTCATTGTAAAAAAGACCTTCCCAATGGCGAAAATTGAATACAAATATTTCAAGCAGCATTGTTATTATAAGCGCTGCAAGCAGCCGGGTCTTCCTGTTTTCGAAAATATTCATGATTTTTTATCTCCGTTCAGTCAATGCTTTTGAAAAAATCCGATATATCTTTATGGGCAGCATTAAGCGAACCTTGCGCAAAAAACGGTTTTCCTCCGCCTCTGCCGTCAAGTTTTGTGTTCATATCTTTTACAAGCGACCGAAGATCTCCGTCTTTTTGAGCAAGAGCATATTTGTAACCGTCGTTGTCATTGCCCGAAAAAACGAAGCATATGCCGCTGTTCTGTTCTATAAGCGCAGCCGCAAGCTTGCGTATGCTGTTGGGCGAAAAGTCGGGCTGTTCGATGACAATAGTCTTGTCAAGCCCGTTATATTGTGACGCTATATTGTTTATTAACTTGTTCTCGGTATCGGATACCGAAAATTTCAGCTGTCCGTTTTCGTCAAGCAGTCTTTGTACGGCTGCCGAGGTTTCAAAGACCTTTGCGGAGAGCAGAGCAGATATTTTTGCATTTTCGTCTGTTGCTTTTGTCATATATTCGTATGCTCGCCGACCGCTTAACATCTCTATACGCACGCCCTCGTGAAATTTCTGCACGGAGATCAGCTTTACAAAGCCTATCTCGGCCGTGGTGTCAACATGCGTGCCACAGCAGGCGCAGGTGTCGCCGCCTGCAAAACGTACTATGCGTACATCGCCGCTAAGTTCTTTTTTGCTGCGGTATTCAAGTGTTTTCAGTTCTTCGGGAGTGGGGCAGAGTATTTCCGCCTTGTGGTTTTCAAGTATATATTTATTTGTCTGTATCTCTGTTTCACGGAGTTCCTCCTTTGTGATCTCTCCGTCAAGATCGACGGTTATCATTTCACTGCCGATATGAAAACCTACATTATTATAGCCGAAACGTCTGTTTATAAAGCCGCTGACAAGATGCTCGCCAGAGTGCTGGACCATAAGATCGAAACGGCGATCCCAGTCGATAATGCCGTGTACAGCGGTGTTTTTTTCTATGGGTTCTGCTGTGTAGTGTACCACTTCGCCTTCTTTTTCCTGAACGTCCAGCACTTTTATACCGTTTATTGTGCCAAGGTCACACGGCTGACCGCCGCCTTCGGGATAAAAAGCTGTTTTGTCAAGTATTATCTCTGCGCCCTTGTCCGTTTTTCTGCATTCGGTCACAATTGCGTCAAATTCTTTTATATAAGAAGATATGTAATATAATTTTTCGGTCATTTCCGATGCCTCCGTTATTTGCCTTTGTTTTCCATAGCCGAAGTAATGATGTCATGTACCCTTGACGGCAATTCCTTTATTTCCTCTTTGGTAAGCTCAGCCGTCTCTATCATCGGGTGTATCACAACATTTACATCGGCGGGGACTATACTGTTATGAGGGTTTGCCTCTATAACTTTATACGTACCGTCAAGAGTAATGGGTATAACAGGCACTTTTGCCTTGACGGCAGGTTTGAAACTACCTGCCTTAAATTCCTTTACTGGACCGCCTTTGCTGCGTGTTCCTTCCGGGAATATGACCATGTTGTAACCCTCTTTTAATTGTTCGTATGCCTTTATTATCGTCTGCATGGATTGCTTCATATCGCTCCTGTCCATAAAAAGACAATGCACGCGCTTCATCCAGAAACCGAGCAATGGTACCTTGCCAAGCTCTTTTTTGGCAACAAATGCCTTTTGCACGGGTATTTTGCCAAGTATGACCATGATATCGAAATCGCTCTGGTGGTTTGCCACAAACATGACGGTCCTGTTTGTCGGTATATTTTCGAGTCCTTTTATGTTGAGCTTTGCGCCCGAGGCTTTTATGCGCCTTTGCGCCCAGCGTGTAACTATGCGTGTAACGATAGAATCCGCCGCTTTTATATCACCGTTTTTGATGAGTCTGTTGCATTTCGGTATGTAAATAAGTATCTTTACGAGTCCCAGCCCCAGACCTGTATAGTAAATAACGGTCCTGAACATTTTTTTACCCCCTTTTTGAAAATTTTTGAAAAAATTACTTTATATATTGCGAAAAGTATGTTATAGTAATACTATAAGAAATTATTTCTTATATCCGACCAATAAATATTATAATTGTTTTTACAAAAAAAAACAAGATTAAATATATATTAAAGAGGGGGAATTTTTTATGATGCCATTGGAAGCATGGTTAAAACTGTGCAAGCTGATGAAAGAGGACGAGCTTTATCCGCTCAAAACGTTCACGGTGTTGAATAATCCCGCACTTGCTTTTTATGCAAAAATGGATGCTCAGCAGAATCTGATTTTCTATGGGGAGCCTAAAATGGGCGGTCTTAAACTTACCGAGCCTATCGTTATGGGCAAAAAAGAATTTATGGATCTTTATCCGTTGTATTTCAGCAAGGAACTTTTTGCCGATAAATACAGAGGTATTATTCCGGATGCGCCGTTTATTTTTCCTCTTATAGAAAAATTTATAGTGCGTGAGCAGGATTTCCTTGAGGCGGACGAGCTTGTTGAGGAGAAACCAAAGGAAGAAGAAAACGAACCCGCAGTACAAAGCCACGAGGACGACCATCTGCGCGCAAAGAACAGAAATGTCAACAATAAAAAATAAGGTGTGCTCCGTATGAAAGATAACAAGAATATGAGGGAAAGAGAGATCGCGCTTTATACAATAATTGACATTCTGAACGAAAAGGCTTACAATAACATCATATTGAGGAAGGTGCTTGCCGAAAACAGCCATCTTTCAATGGTACAGCGTGCTTTTATAACCGAGCTTGTCAACGGTACGCTGCGCAATATGATAAATATTGACTATATAATATCACGGTTTTCAAAAACGCCGACGGATAAAATGAAACCATTTATCCTGAACAATATAAGAATAAGCGTTTATCAGATAATGTATATGGACAGAGTTCCCGACAGCGCCGCCTGCAACGAGGCGGTGGAGCTTGCAAAAAAGCACGGTTTCGGCTCTCTTGCGGGCTTTGTGAACGGTGTTCTTCGAAATATATCGCGCAGTAAGGACGGTATAAAATATCCCGACAGAACATCGACGGAATATCTGAGTGTAAAGTATTCCTATCCCATGTGGATAATAGAATATTGGCTTAAAGAGCTTTCTCACGAAACAATAGAGAAAATATGCATAAGCAACCGTGTGCCGCCTAAAGTCAGCGCTTGTGTCAATACTTTAAAAACGGATAAAAACGGTTTGAAAAAGGCATTATCTGCCGATAATGTCGCAATGACCGACGGTGTGTTCAAAGAAAATGCGCTTTATCTTTCAAAGACCCGTGACATAACCGAAACCGAAGCATTCAAAAATGGTCTTTATCATGTTATGGACGAAAGCTCTATGCTTGCGGTCGATATACTTGCGCCCGAAGTCGGCGAGAGAGTAATGGACTGCTGCGCCGCACCGGGCGGCAAAAGTATGTACTGCGCATATAAAATGCAAAACAAAGGCGAAATAATTTCTTCGGATATTTACGAACATAAACTCGAGCTTATAAGACAAAGCTCGGCAAGGCTGGGTATAGATATAATAAACCCCGTGCTTGCGGATGCGGCTGTTTTTAAAGCCGAATATGAAAATAAAATGGATCGTGTGCTTGCGGACGCGCCGTGTTCGGGGTTTGGGCTGTTCCGCAAAAAACCCGATATAAAGTACAATAAAACAATGTCGGATATAGATGCTTTGGTAAAGATACAGAGGGATATTCTTGCCAACTGTCAGAGATATGTCAAAAAGGGCGGTACTTTGGTCTATTCGACCTGCACGATCTCACTTAAAGAAAATGCCGAAAACGTAAAGTGGTTTTGCGAAAATTTTGATTTTGAACCGCAGGATATAAGCAAATTTCTGAGCTTTAAGAGCGATACAGCAAAGGACGGCTATATTCAGGTGCTGCCGTGCGATTTCAATACCGATGGTTTTTTTATAGCAAGATTTACTAAAAAATAATATGGAAACAAAAACGGATCTGCGGTCGCTTACGATCGAGGAGATAAAAAACGAAATATCGGCAATGGGCGAAAAGCCTTTCCGCGCCAAACAAATATTTGATTGGCTGCATATCGCACAGGTATCCGATACAGCGGAAATGACAAACATACCGAAAACGCTGCGGGAGGAGCTTGACCGCCGTTACCGTATTTCAGATATAAAAATTGCCGAAAGATATGTTTCGGAAAAGGATAATACAATAAAATACTTGTTTGAGCTGGAAAATAATATTATAATAGAAAGTGTGCTGATGCGCTATTCTTACGGGAACGCCGTGTGTATATCGTCACAGGCGGGCTGCCGTATGGGATGTAAGTTCTGCGCGTCAACGGTCGACGGGCTGGAGAGGAATTTGACCGCCGGCGAAATGGCTTTGCAAATATATAAGATACAGCGCGATATAGGCGAAAGGATAAGCAATGTTGTTATAATGGGCAGCGGAGAACCGCTGGATAATTATGATAATCTGCTGAGATTTCTGAAGATAATAGGCGACGGTATAGGCATAGGTCAGCGGCATATCACCGTTTCGACCTGCGGGCTTGTCGACAAAATGAAAGAGCTTGCAAAATCGGAGCTGCAAATAACGCTTGCCGTTTCGCTGCATGCGCCGAATGACGAGATAAGAAAAAAAACAATGCCTATCGCCAACAGATACGGTATAGACGAACTGATTTCTGCGGCAAGGGAATATGCGAATAAAACAAAACGTCGTGTTACCTTTGAATATGCGCTTATAAAAGGCGTAAACGACAGCCGCAAAAATGCCGAAGAGCTTGCAAAACGGCTCAAAGGCGGTCTTTTTCATGTAAATCTTATACCCGTAAACGATGTAAAAGAAAATAACTTTCTCAGAAGCGACGAACAGACAATAAAAGATTTCGCCGCTGTTCTCAGCGCAAGGGGCATAAATACCACCGTAAGGCGAAGGCTTGGCAGTGACATAAATGCTGCCTGCGGTCAGCTGAGAAAGCGTTATAAGGACAATTTGCCCTTAATATCGGCTGAAAACGAGCCGACAGAAGAGTAAAGAGGTTAAAATTATGATAGCAATAGGAAAAACCGATGTCGGCAGGGTACGAGCCGTTAATCAGGACAATATTTTTGTAAGTACACAGCCGCGGGGCGGTCTGCCCGATCTGTTCATAGTTGCCGACGGCATGGGCGGCGAGCAGGCAGGCGACGTGGCAAGCAGTCTGGCGATAAGCTCATTTTGCAATTTTATTGACGAAAAATGC
>CANRCU010000100.1 GCA_947629215.1 uncultured Clostridia bacterium | reverse complement strand
CCGGGCAAAAACGACCTTCCTTAACAATATGTCGCACGATATACGCACGCCTATGAACGCCATTATCGGCTTTACGGCGCTTGCAGCCGCACATCTTGACAATACCGAACGCGCCAAGGATTATCTTTCCAAGATAGCTCAGTCGTCCGATCACTTGCTTTCGCTCATAAACGATGTGCTGGATATGAGCCGTATCGAATCGGGCAATGTCAATATTGAGGAAAAGCCCGAAAACCTTGCGGAGATATTGCACGGTCTGAGGAACATAATACAGGCGGATGTACATTCAAAGCAGCTCGAACTGTTTATAGACACCGTTAATGTGACCGATGAAAACATATGCTGCGACAAACTAAGGCTCAATCAGATATTGCTCAATCTGTTGTCAAATTCAATAAAATTCACCGATCCCGGCGGAACGGTATCTCTGAGGGTGACGCAAAAGCCCTCTGCCGACAGCAGCTACGGTATATTTGAATTTTGCGTAAAAGACACGGGTATAGGTATGAGTCCCGAATTTGTAAAGACCATATTCGAGCCGTTCACCCGTGAACGTACCTCGACCGTAAGCGGCATACAGGGTACGGGGCTTGGTATGTCCATAACAAAAAACATTGTCGATATGATGAACGGCAAAATAAGCGTATCAAGTCAACCGAACGTCGGTACTGAGTTTACGATAGAGCTTAAATTCAAACTGCACGGAAAGACACGCGAAATAGGCGAGATAGACGAGTTGAAAGGCAAGCGCAGTCTTGTTGTGGACGACGATGTTATAAGCTGCCAGAGCGTATCTAAAATACTGCGTGAACTGGGGCTGAGATCCGAATGGACAATGTACGGCAAAGAGGCTGTTGTACGCACCGAAGAAGCGCTTGATATGAAAGACCCATATGAGGTTTATATAATCGACTGGTCGATGCCCGATATGAACGGCATTGAAACGGTACGTCAGATAAGGCGTGTCATAGGGCGTGAAGCGCCGATAATACTGTTATCGGCATATGACTGGTCCGATGTGGAGGACGAAGCGCGCACGGCAGGCGTTACCGATTTTATCAGCAAACCTTTATTTGCCTCCGACTTGCACTATGTGTTGGAAAAGACGGTCGGCAATATCGAGGAAGAGAAAAAAGAACAGCCCAAGAAAGTCAACTTTGACGGGAAACGTGTGCTGCTTGCCGAAGATAACGAGCTGAACCGTGAGATAGCGGTCGCTATACTTGAAAGTATGGGCTTTAACGTGGATACAGCCGAAAACGGGCTTGAAGCCTATGAAAAAGTTCGCGATAAGGCATACGATATTGTGCTGATGGATGTGCAAATGCCCGTAATGGACGGCTATGAAGCTACTCAAAAAATACGTAAACTTGGCGGCAAAATAAGCAAGACCCCTATTGTTGCCATGACCGCCAACGCCTTTGAGGAAGATAAACGCCGCGCAATAAATGCAGGTATGAATGACCATCTTTCAAAACCGATAGATATTGACCAAATGACTGAATTGTTGAAAAAGATGCTTGATTAAGAATATATCGTCCGCCTCTATTGTTACGCAGGGAATTGCCTGTCATAGGTGCATAACGTATGTCAAGGATAGTCATATTCGACAGTTTCTTACGAAGCCTTTGGTTTGACCGGTTTGGCGATTTAATTATACCATTTTTGTTATGACTTTTTTGTGTGTCCTATTGAGCATACGACCAAACATTATTTATAACAAATTTTAAGAAAAATATTGACACAATGCCTTTAAAATTATATAATAATTTTATAAGCAGGCATAGTTTTGATGAAATTGTCGGTTATGATGCTGACATAACAGCTCATTAACCTGCCTGAAGTACCATACGTCTGCTATGAATATGCCTATCATAATTCGGGAACGGGTGAAATATGGTACTGTAACATTTTGCACATTTAAGACAATAACAGGAGGTCTTGTCATGAAAAATAAATTACTTCTGCTTTCGGCTTTGACCCTTTGCATGGGTGCTTTTTCGGCTGTAAGCGGGATAGATGTTATAGACAACTTGGATCAAGCTTTTTCAACGGTTGCTTATGCAGACGGAAATTACGACGAAGCAAGCGGTCTTGCCTATAAGATAGATAATGAAGGCAATATATACATAACCGACGGACCCGGTATCGGCAAAGATGTTGTTATTCCGGAACAGATAGACGGTATTCCTGTTACCGGTATAGGCGCAAGTGCATTTACCTGGAAGAAAAATATCGAAACTGTTGTTATACCGGGTACAGTTACTTATATCGGCGGCAACGCTTTCAATAACTGCACAAACCTTAAAAGTGTCACTATAAACGGCGATGCCCAGTACGATGAAGATATAGGTATCGGTGCGGGTGCATTTGCAAGCTGTTCTTCGCTTGTCAGCATCAATTTGCCGCAAAAGTTGCCGAAACTCGGTGAGAATGCTTTTAACGGCTGCGCTGCATTACAGTCGATAACTATACCGCCGACATTGACAACTATTGAAAATTCGACATTTTCCGGTTGTAGGTCGCTTACATCAATAGATTTGCCCGAATCTATTACAACATTAAAAAGCAGCGCTTTTAATGCTTGCTCGTCTGTAACGTCCATCAGTATACCGGGAACGATAAAATCTTTGGGCAGCAATGTGTTTAATGCTTGTACTTCCGTTAAAGAAGTATATTTCGGATTTAACGCTACGGATTATGATTATGACCCTTTGTCGGAACTTTTCCAAGAAGGTATCGCAATATACTATGCAGAAGGCAAAAAAGGTTGGGCTTCCGACAGACCACAATGGCTTTCGGAACAGATAAAATGGGGCAAATATCTTGAACCTCAGGTACGCAAAGCAGATTCTTCACGTCAAGTAGGAGATATTGATGCAAACGATGCCGTAAATTCGGCTGATGTTGCTCAGCTTTTGAAGAAAATATCAAATCCGGCTTATAAAACACCTATTGAAAATGAGCTGCCTGACAATTACTCTAAATTTATAGATTATAACGGTGACGGTAAGATCGACCTTTCGGATGCTATCAAAATGATGAAAGAGAAAAATATAAATTGATCGCTCCGTAAGTAAAAATAGGTCAAGGATATTCCACTTTAGTTGTGTTCCTGCCAAACACAAAAGTAGGTTTCCCCGTCGGTTAAATAATAGTTCCGGCAATTGACGATCAGGTAACGCAGAAACAGTTCTGCGTTACTTTTATTTTAAATCGAAAAGTGTAAGCTCCATTCGGGCTTGGGTCAAGGGACAGCTTTTGACAAAACCTTTATATTCGGCGAAAGCTTATACTCCCACCGCCTGAGAGGAAGGGGCTGTTTTCACTTTTGCTCAATTTACCGCCTTTGATTCAGTGACATTTACAAATCAATTCCCACACCTAAAATGGGATTGACAATTAACGAAATTTAAAGTATAATTATTAACAATAGGAAAGTTGTGTTATAAACAGAGAATAGCACAATATTATCAGCGTTAAAATAATAAGAGGGGGTGATATTATGGCTGCACGCTCAAATCTTACCGAAAAGGAATGTCTTGAACTCATAAAATATGTTTGCGATGCCTTTTCGGCAAAGACGACCGAAAGCGCCGTATCAATGATCGTGGAACATATAAGAACGGCTTTCGGCGTATCGTGTGTCAGCATACGCGAGGTATTTTCGCGCCCGTATTCGCTGAGATATACTTATGAATCACTGAATGACCCCACAAAGGTCAAACGCATAAACGAAACCGTTACATATAAAGAAACCATCTGGCAAAGCGCAATGAATAAATTTGCCGAGGGCTGTTATATCTACAAAGCCGACAACGGTCAGGACAAACCGCGTTTTATAGGCGCAGTGCCGAATATGCCCATGTGTATGATGCAGATGCCCATGTATATAGGCAGCAGTTTTTACGGTGTGCTTGACCTTGTGGATTTTGATGTAATACATGACTGGAACGAATGTGAAAAAGACGCGCTCCGGGTATGTGCAAACTATATAAGCCAATATCTTTACAATTTAAACAGCGCATTCAAGGGTACAAGTGACGAGCTGAATATCGACCCGCTGACAGGATTGATGAATTTTCAGTATTTTACGGAAAAACTTGACGAAAAGATATGTCAGATAACCAAAGATACGCCCATAACCATTGTTTATACGGATATAAACCATTTTAAATATATAAACGAAACCTACGGTTACCGCAGGGGTGACGAAATGCTCAAAATTGTTGCGCAGGCTGTCAGGGAGGACGTGTCCCAACACGCCGAAAATATGATGTGCCGCGCGTATGCCGACAACTTTGTTATGGCAGCGGTCGTTACACCCGAAATGATAGAGATATTTGAAAAGCTGGTAAATGACCTTAACGATGTTATCTGCGAGCGTCTGCGCGAAAACTGCCCCGACACAAGGATACATATAGACACGGGCATTTTCTACATAAAAAAGCCGAATATTACCGCAGCATCGGCAATAGCAAACGCAAACCTTGCAAGAAAAATTGCCAAAAGGGACAATATACGCAAAGCAGTTGTGTTTACCGATGAGATGATGGACGAAATAAAATATCAGGAATATTTGAATAACGCATTGCCAAAGGCTATGGCTAATCATGATTTGAAGGTATTTTATCAGCCTAAGATAAATTGTGCCGACGACAGCCTTTACGGTGCCGAGGCACTCATACGCTGGCAAAAGCCAAACGGAACATTCATTTATCCCGATAAATTCATTCCCGTATTTGAGAAAAACGGCAATATAGTCGAGGTCGATTTTTACGTATACCGTGAGGTATTCAAATATTTGCGCAAGAGGCTCGACAACGGTCTACCCGTGTTCCCGATCTCTATGAACGTTTCAAGGGTACATTTTCGCTCAAACCGCATAATTTCTTATGTAAAGGGCTTGTTGGATGAATATAAGATACCGACCGAATTGCTTGAATTTGAGCTGACCGAAAATATCTATATGAACAATTTCAGCAAAGCCGACGAATTTATCGGCATTTGCCGCGGCAACGGTATAAAGGTGTCTATGGACGATTTCGGCTCGGGCTATTCGTCTTTAAATGTGATAAGCTCAATAAAAATAGATACACTGAAGATAGACAAGATCTTTCTTAAAAACATAAACCTTAGCGAAAACGACAAAGCCGTTATAGAAACCATGATCTCAATGGCAAAACGGCTTGGCATGAAAGTTATTTGTGAAGGTGTTGAAACCGAATCACAGGCGAAATTCCTTAAAAGCGCAAACTGCGACCAGATACAGGGTTATTATTACGGTAAACCCATGGACGAGGAAAGTTTCAATAATTTTGCCGCAGATTCCGTTATAAAACCATATTTGTAAAAATAAGAACGCCCCCGAAACGGGGGCTTTTTTTTGCCGCAAAAAAGGCGCAGCGCTTTAAACGCCGCACCTATTATTCTGTTTTGTCACATCTTAATGTTATACGCGCATTACCTCTGTAATTACAGGTAAACAGGCTCAGATCCCACTCTCCGGCTTCCATCTCGTCAATGTCCGTGCCGTCTATGGTCTGTATACTGTCCAAAGTATAGTCCGTTTGCCTGCCGTTTACATCCACAAAAGATATAGGGCTACCGGGTTTAAGCCGATAAATATACCCGAAGTGGGTTCTGTAATTATGCGCGGCAATTATCAAATTATTTTCGTATACACTACCCTTATATCTGCACGGCGCCGTTATCAAGCCTTTATATGTCAATTCCGAGCGCACGGGCAATTCAAGCCCCAAATCATAAATATAGAGCTTGCCGATATACTCCGTTCCGTCAATATCCATAACGGGCATATCTTCGGTATTTTCTTCGCTTGTTTCCTCTTCCTGTTCGACAGGTTCGGGCAGCTGCTGCACGATTTTTTCAGCGCTGACGCCTGCGTTATATTCGTTAAACAGGTTGTAGCCCGTCAGACCAAGCGCACCTATTATGAGCATTATGCCCAAAATCATAGGCAAAATGCCTCTTTTACTGCTTTTACGCATCTTTTTCTCCCTTTTTGGAGTTCATAGCCGAGCCTATCAAAAGCATGATAACACCCGCAATAGCCATTATAGGCACAGGCCACCAGAGCTGACCCGTCTGAGGCAAAGTCGGCTGCGCATTCGGCGACGGCGCAAACGGTATAAGTTTTTCGACAATGCTTGTCGAATCGCTGTCATCTGTTGTGTTTGGGTTATCCGAAATATCCGAATCGCTTGATGTATTTGAATCGTTTGACGATGTATCCGGACTGTTCGGGGCGTTCGGATTATTTTGAGCGTTCGGGTCGTTCGGGTTATTATTGTTCGGGTCATTCGGGTAGTTTGGATCATCCGGGTCACCGGGGTCATTGTCTTCGTTCAGGACGGGCGGAACCATAGCTTTTTTGCTGGTCGTACCGCTGCCCGAATGGACACGTTTTTTCTCTGTTTTGGAGCTTGTACTTGAACCGCCCGAATCTCTTGTTGTGGTTTCGGGGTCGGGTTCGTGTACCGATGTAGTCGGCTCGTTTTCCGACGTTGTAGGCTCGTGTACCGATGTAGTCGGCTCGTGTGTAGTCGGTTCGCTCGGTTTAACGTCACCGCCCGGGGGTGTGTCTTTCTTTTCGTATTTATTAATAATGTCTATCTTATTGCCGTCCCTGTCAACGGACACGGTATAGCCGTTGGGAACATTTGCTTCCGTTACACGGTAAGTTGCATCTTCGGGTAATTTATCCCATGTATGCGACCATTGACCTGCCGCATTAAGTTCTGCCGTATCGTAAACGCTGTCGTCTTTTAACAATTGTACCTTTATGCTTGAGGGGCGAACAGCTGCCGTGTCGTCTACCCAGACTTTACGAACGGTCACACTCACATATTTTTCGGACGGAGGTGTTACCGGGTTTTCTTTTCTGTCGGATTTTGGCAAAGCCGTTACATCATATGTCCATTGGTCGGCAACATAATTCGGCAGCGAAATAAGGAAAGGTTCTGCCATATATGTGTAATTGCCTTTTTCGAGGTCGTCGCCTATAACAAGGTACATACCCGTCGCAAGTTCCGAAACGGTGAATACGCCGTCTTTATCCGTTACAGCCGTTTTAAGAGGGGATATGGCGTCACGCTGAACATAGCCTGCAAGGGTCTCTGCAAGCGCTCTGCCCTCGTCCTTTGCAATATCGTCAAAAGATACCTGATATTTATTAAACGGCGCAGCCAGACTGAATCTTCCGCCCGACGAGATGTCCGCCACCCTATACATACCGAATTTTGCGCCGTCTATCGACACTTTATCATAGGAATAACGCACGGTCAAAGAGGTTTTCTTTGATGTATCCACAGCGGCAAAGACCGTTGCGGCAAAGATAAACACAAATATCAAAGAAAGAAGAAAACGAGGTTTTTTAGTCATAAGCTCCACCCTTTCAGTAAACTAATATATAAAGATATTTTAAGCAAATTTTTTAATTAACAGTAAGATACAAGCCAATATCAGCACAGGCATAACCATAACAACCGCTATAAGCGAATTGCCGACAAGCATTGCATCGGACGGCACACGTTGAGCCGTGTTTTCGGGGTTGTCTATCCTGTGACCCGTAACAAGCAGTCTATGCGTATTTACACCGTAGGGCGTGCAGGTTATCAGCGTACACAAGTCTTTGCCGTCTTGTATATTAATGCTGCCGACCTGTTCGGGCAGAACCACAAATACCCTGTCGATCTGATAGGTAAGTGTTTCGTCAAGTATATGCAGGGTGAAAACATCGCCCTGTACAAGCTGGTTAAGGTTTGTGAACAGCTTCGCCGAAACAAGCCCCCTATGACCGGATATAGCTGAATGTGTATTTTCGCCCCCGACGGGCAGTGAGGACGCCTCTAAATGCCCTGCGCCTATCTGCAAAAATTTTTCCTCGGTGGTATGGTATATCGCCAAAGATG
>CANRCU010000099.1 GCA_947629215.1 uncultured Clostridia bacterium | reverse complement strand
TTCTGGCAATAGATATAGGAAATTCAAATATAGTTTTGGGCGGTATTACGGACGGTAAGATAGATTTTATAGCAAGAACATCTACCGACAGGATCAAGACCGCCGACCAATACGGCATACAGATAAAAAATATTCTGGAGCTTTATAATGTTGATATACATAAAATAGACGGCAGTATAATCGCATCGGTCGTGCCGCCCGTCTTGAATGCAATGAAAAATGCGGTGGAGCTTGTGACGGGTTCTTATCCGCTTGTGGTCGGTCCGGGGGTAAAAACGGGGCTTAATATTGCAATGGATAATCCCGCAAGCGTCGGCGCCGACAGGATAGTTTGCGCGGTCGCGGGGCTGTCGATGTACAAACCGCCTATAATAATCATAGATATGGGTACAGCCACAACAATAGATGTGGTCGACGAAAATAAAAATTATATCGGCGGTATGATAATGCCGGGGCTTAAAACCAGTCTGGATTCGCTGTCGGCTCATGCTGCGCAGCTGCCCGAGATAAGCATAGAGCAGCCGAAAATGCCGATAGGCAAAAATACGGTCGACTGTATGCGAAACGGTTTTATGTACGGATTTGCGGCTATGCTTGACGGCTGTATCGACAGGGTAGAAGAGCAGTTGGGGCGTAAGACAGCCGTTATTATTACGGGCGGTCTTAGCAAATTTGTTGCTCCGCTTTGCAGGCGTGATATGGTGTATGCCGATGACCTGCTTTTGAAGGGTCTGTATATAATATACAAAAAAAATATCAGTAACAGAGAAACCAAGGAGGAACATAAGTTATGAAAAAGAAAATCGCTTTGCTGTTATGCGGTCTAATGGCGTTGTCGTTTAATATGCCGACATTTGCCGACGAAACGGAGGAAGTAATACAAGAACCCGTTATAAGCGGCAGCGCAATTGCCGTACCGTATTCGGACGGATTGTTTATAGCGGAGGACGACACCACATTCAGCTATGATGCGACTATGGTAAACGGCTGTCATATAGAAAATGCCAACGGTGATGTTCTGTCCGAAAGTTATTTTAATATAGTGCCTCTCAGCAGCAGACACGGGCTTTTTCTCTTTTCGGTACCTGTGGGTATGAGGGACAGCGCGCAGGGTGTGCTTAAAATAGAGGACGGCAAAGCGGTCATCCTTCGCGATGCGATCCCTGCTATGTTCCGCACCATGGATATAGGTGAAACGGCTGTGTTCTGGGAACTTAGCGGTGAAAATAACACTTATTATGATATGAACGGAGAGGTTATCCCCGATCTTGGTGTTTATCTGAAAAAATACAATGTAAGTCTTGAAAGAAGCTCATGGGCGGAGGAAGCCGTTAAAAAAGCCTGGGACTGGGGATATATGCCCGAAGAGCTGGGATTTAATTATAAAAATAATATAACAAGGCGGGAATATTGCCATCTTGCAGTTAATTTCCTTGATAATATTTACGGTGACAGAAAAATTAAATATATGGGAACAGACAGTGACAAGCCTTTTACAGATACGGACGACCCCTATGTTATTGCAGCTGCAAAAATAGGCATAGTAAGCGGCATGGGCGACGGTACGTTTATGCCCGATAAAAATATAACAAGGCAGGAGGCTGCCGTACTGCTTTGGAAAATGGCTGAATATATGGGCATAAAAGCTGGCGAAAAACCTGCTACATTTGCCGACGAGGCAAGTATGGGCGACTGGGCAAAGCAGTATATCTATAATGTATGCTCCGCAAAAGACGGCAACGGTAACGGTATAATGGTAGGTACGGGTAATAATAAGTTTTCACCGACGGAATTTTATACAAGAGAACAGGCAATTGCGACCGTATCAAGAATGCTTGATGTGGAATATATACAAAGAAATGCCTGAAAAAATGGAATAACCGACAATATTGACAAAAATCTTCGGATCTGGAAAGTTGGATAATTCGGTCAAAAAAACATAAAATAAAATTTTTGTATCGGATAACAGGGCTTATTTGGCAGTTATTGCACTTTTAATTGTACAATAGCTGCCTTTTTATATAAAATTTTAAAATTGGTGAATTTTTTTGGTGATTTTATTTGACGTTTTGTTAAAAAAGTGATATGATAATAACAAACAGAGCCGTGTGTTATATGCTGGCTGAACATTTTTACGGAGGTGATTTTATGAGTACAAAGGATGCTTTGACATTGCTTGAAAGTATAAGTGATGATAAAAAGGTCTTTCTTGACATTGCCAGATCCTATGTGGCTGATAAATTAAACTTGTATTACAGTGTTGAAAACACTATTTGTCTGCAAGAGGACGATATGATCCGCTTTAAAGAACTCCCGGAGTTTGAAGGTTTAAGACAAAAAATTGCAAATATAGAAAATGCTAAAAGTGTTATCGGCGATTTTTTTGAATTGGATGACGATATTGCAAAAATAAATCAATATCTTGAAGACGATCTTCTGATAGCTTATATGGAAGTCGACGATTATGACAGCGACGATACAGCCGACGGTTTCTCTTCGTCTGTAATGCCTTCATACGATGATGATGACAGTGTATCCGAGGCAGGCTCCGAAGATAGCATCGGCGCCAAGACCGATAATGATGTCAGTGACAGCGCAGAAACAGCCGAAAAGGCTGAAAGTACCGACAGCTCGGAAACAAGCAGCGAAGAACAAACCGAAACACCTTCCGAAAGCACACCCGAGCCGGATTCTTCAGAAGAAACAGAAGAACGTATTGTCGGTATATATAAAGAAGAATACGATACATCGTGGGCGCCCGAATATGAGCCCGACGAGGACGATTATTTCCTTAAACAGTCGGAGAGCGAGCTTTTGGGCGACGACGAAAAGCCCGTATTTAACCAGCTTTTCTCGGATGATGTTGTCAAGACCGAAAAAGACGACATACTTGCGGAAGCAAACAGCGTTATAGAACAGGGCAACAACTTTATATTTACGGGCGCATCTCCGCAGGTTTACCTCAGCAAGCGTTTTGAATATCTGCGAATAAAGTATGCTCTTAAAAATATAGAGGACGGCGAGGACGAGGAGTCCGAGATCGAAATAATCAAAAACGAGCTTATAAAACTCCGTAACTATTCACAGCATGGTGTCATTGTTTCGATACAGGCCATCAGCTGTGATATGAACATGGTCGAGAAAATTTACGGTCTGCTCAAAGAATTTGATCCTTCGCTTTATCCCGCAAGCGCTATGCCAAATATTGACGACCTGCTCAAACTTATGGGTACGACCGGCGATTATGATGAAAAAGCGACCAAGATGCACAAATTCTATATGGTCGATACAATAAACTTCCTCAAGACGATATACAAAAACTGTTCAAGTCTTGAATTGGACAAGAAAAAGAGATTTGCAGTCGAAAAGGACAAACTTGAGGATAAGCACTTTGAAGAGCTTCAGAATCTTGAAAGAGAATTTTACAGCGTTAAGACCAACGTTTTGAACAAAAACCGCGTCAAAGCCGAAAAAGAAGCTAAGAAGAAAGCGCTTGAAAGTGAATATAACGATCAGTTAAGAGAGCTTGAAAGCAGTATACAGGCAGTGGTTGAAAAGGATACCAGAATGGTCGGAAAGAATATGAAACTGTATGACAGAGTCGACAAGATGCTCAGGAGCAATGTTATGTGCTTTCAGGCAAAATAAAGTATAGAATTGAGGTGTAAAATATGGCTGGCGAAGTAAACAAACTGCCTGCGGGTTTTGCTGTGGGCGATACGATAGCAAGTCGTTATGTACTAAAAAAAGTTTTGAACAGCGATACCGGCGAGGCAGAATTATTTGTATGTGAATATGACGATTTCCCGTTTTTGGCAAAAATATATTTCCCCGAAAAAACACCGTCGGAGGAAAAGATAGAGCAGGAAAAAAAGATCAACTCACATTATCTTATAAAAAAATCCGACAGATTTACATTTAACGGCTGCAGCTGCGAGATAATGCCTTTCTTTAACAAGGCGGATCTTATTTCAAGCGGCAAGCCTGTTAATGATAAGCGTCTGTTTGAAACGATAATACCAAATGTTATCGAGGCTTTAAAGACTATACATGAAGCAGGCGTTGTTCACGGCAATGTCAGACCGACAAATATTTATTACAGTCCGTTCGGTCCTGATCAGGTAATGCTTGGCGACTACGGCGTTGACATATCAAACGCCATGGAACCGACAAAACAGACTGCATTCGGTTTCTTCCCGCCCGAAAATGCAAAAGGTATATTCGGCAAGGAGGCTGACTTCTGGTCACTTGGCGTTACGCTTATTGCGCTTGTTACAGGTCGTGATCCTTTTGAAGGGCTGAACAGAAAACAGATACTTAAAAAGGCTTGTACATTTGAACCCGAAATACCCGCGAAAGCAAGCGATATGCTCAAAAACATAATCCGAGGTCTTACAATAAAAGATCATACCACAAGGTGGGGTTATGACGAAGTTAAACAATGCCTTGCGGGCGAAGAAGTTGCTATTGTTGACAACTATGTATATGAACCGCCTACAAGCGTTTATAATTTCAACGGTACAGCTGTAGACGGCCTTGAAAATATTGCAAAGGCTTTTGCTTTGGATTGGGATAATGCCGTAAGCTGTGTAAATGACCCTGCATTGCTTGAAATAGTTGATAATTATGCAGAGGATAAATATAACGATGTACTTAATTGCTGCAAGTTAAATGACAAGAACCTTGCATTGTTTAAACTTATTTCTATACTCAATCCGTCTTTGCCGCCTTACTGGAAGGGTCAACAGCTTGGCGATCTTAATCAGTTTGCTTCGGAAATGGTCGTAGCTTATGACAAAGAGCCTTATATGGACGCATTAAGGAGCAATATCGTAAGTTCCGTTGCGGAGAAACAGGGCATTGAGGAGGATATTCTCACAAAAATCAAAAAGCTTGAAAATGAAGTCAATGTGGGCGCAGGGGAAGAACTTACGTCATATAAGCTAAGATACTATGTTTCCGGCGAGTATATCTATGAAATTGGCGGTGTGGAATGTAAGGCTGTAAGCGATCTTGTAAATTATGTAAAGAACAATGCCGACAGACTGGATGATGTATGCAACGAGTTTATTAATGATATACAGTTCTTTGCATGGCTTGAGGTGCTTGGATATGGCGAACAAATCAGAAACTGGAGAAAAACGGTTTATTGATAAGCTCACAGCGTATGTAAGCAAAATATAATTAGTTTGTAAAAAGGCTCATACTATAAGATGTGAGCCTTTTTGAGTTGGCTGAAACAATACGAAGATATTCGTTTTTGCTTTTGAGTAAATTAGAGTTGAAACAGGCTCGTTTGTCTGATATAATAAATTAGAGGTATAATATATTATCTGTATATGGGAGGAAATATGAGAGCAAAAAAAATAATCTTATGTGCCTGTTGGATCATATGCGCAGTTTGGGTTTGTGTTTATTCATGTTTGTCGGTGAAAGAATATATTGAAAGAAACTCACATGACAGTTTTGAGGCAAACGGTGTAAATTTTATCTGTAACGAAAACGAATTGCCGACGGACTGCGAGATTTTATATGTAAGACCGTTTTCGGGCAAGAAAATGGCTGTCGTACATTCCGAATATTGGGAGAAAGGCAGTTTTTGCCTGCTTGTTGACGATATTCTGGATAAAAACGCATTGGAACATATAGCCGAATGCTCTCTAAAAAAACTTGTTATAAACTGTGTCGGCGTGGAGAGTCTTGATCCTTTGAGTGATGCCGAAGAATTGAAACATCTGTGGATAAATACCTCATTTTCCGAGGAGAAAGAAAACCTTGGCATGGATTTTGAAGGAAAATTCTCCGATTTGGAGGAGTTATATATATACGATAATATTGACTCTGTGGGAAATATAGGAAAGATATTGTCATTAAAACAGCTGAAACTTTCGGGAGAAGGGCTTAAAGCTCTGACAGGTTTTGGGGAACTTGAAAATCTTGAAACGCTTGACATATCACATACGGGCGTAAGCGATATAAGCTGTCTTTCGGATTGCCTTAAACTGCACGAACTGAATGTGGATTATACGAATATCAGCGATATTTCCGTATTAAAGGATATGAAAGAGCTTGAGGTGCTTAAAGCGAACAGGGACTATGACCATAAAAGCGGCGGACTTATCAGCGATATAAGCGTTCTTGCCGATAAGCCAAAGTTAAGGATAGTGGAGTTATACGGTACGGATGTTGGAGATATTTCGCCTTTAGCGGAAGATGCGGCGCTTGAAACAGTCGAATTGAGTTATACATACGTACACGATCCGACGCCGCTTATGAATTTGCCGAAACTCAAGGACACGGGTATGTACGACTGCCCGTTGACAGAAGAAAAAGCCGCCGAGTTTTTTGAATGGTATGGCAGCCGCCCGGAAGAGGTATATTATTGTAAGCAGAAATTCAACCAATAGGCATATTCGGACAGCACAGGAAAGGTATATTTTATGAGAAAAGAAAAAAGATACACTGTTTTTGAAGGAATATTTTTTGTTGCATTGATCGTTTTTATCATATATTCATTTTTTTCGTTTACATTGGATAACAACAGCCGTATTATAGAGCAAAACAATAATTTTATCAAAACGGCTACCGCGCAAAAGGCGGAAAGGATAGAAGAACTTATAACAATATCTCAGCAAAATCTGGATATGATGGCGCATTTTTACCCGACCTTTATGTCCGAACCTAAGGTCACGACGTCTATGCTGAAAGATATGACCGAAAGGTCGTATTTTGACTATGTGGAGTTTATATCCCCAAACGGTATGGATCTTGCTGCCGACGGTGAAACAGCCGATCTTAAAGACAGGGAATATTTTATAGACGGTATGAAGGGCAACAGCGGCAAATGTGTGGTACATAATTCAAGGATCACAAATGAAACATTGCTTATATTTTATTCTCCGTTTTACTATAACGGCAAAATAATCGGCGTGCTTAGCGGCATAATCAGGGGCGATACTATGTATCACGTACTCTCGGCGGATTATTTTGATGTGTCCGCAAACAGTTATCTGCTGGAGAGAAACGGCGATGTCATTCTTTCCGCAGTGAACGGTTCGGAACCGAAAAACCTTATAGATACCTTAAAAAATAATGAAAGTTACATCAAAGGCGGCAAAGACCTTGAACAGATATTGGAAGAGGGCATTGAGTCCAATTTTAACTATAAGGGCGCAAACGCCACGGGCAGTGCATATGTAATACCGTTGAAGAATGCGGATTGGGCGCTTGTACAAAGTTTTCCGTCGAAGGTAACAAAAAATATGGTGCATGGGGCAAATTCGGCGGGCATACGTTTGCAAATAAAGCTGATAGCGGCATTTTTGCTATATGTTCTGTATATTTTATGGCGAAACTGGAATATAAACAGGCAGCTTGTTTCCGAAAAACAAAAAATGTCGGATATAGTCGGCGCAGTCACACATTTATTTACAAGATTTGCGCTTGTGGATTATGAAAGCGATACATATGAATATTTAAAACATGATAAGGGCGATGCGCCCGAAAAAGGCGTGTACAGCGAGCTTGTTGAGCATCTTGATAAAAAATATATTACGGACGATGTGGACGGCGAGAAAATGAGCGTGCTTATTTCACGCGATTATGTACAGAAAAATATGACCGAAGATGTGCCTTATTTCAGATATGAATATCAGATAGATATAGACGGTATCTATTGGGAGAATATCTCCATATTGTGTCTTGAAAGAAAAAACGGAGTGCCTGTAACGGTCTTGTATGCCATACAAGATGTTACAAGCCTGAAAGAGAGGGAACAGCAGATTAGGCTTGCGCTTAAAGAAGCATCGGAGGCTGCGGAGTCGGCAAACAGGGCTAAGTCGGATTTTCTTGCGCGTATGTCACATGATATACGTACACCTATGAATGCTATCATGGGTATGACGGCAGTTGCGGAAAGGCATCTTGACGACCGTA
>CANRCU010000098.1 GCA_947629215.1 uncultured Clostridia bacterium | reverse complement strand
CCGCCGTCCGTGACGGGGCTGACGACATTGACTGTATGTTGACGGCTTTGTGTGGTCGGTATAAAGGTGTTTGATGTGAAAATATTAAAGCCGTTGCCCTTGCTTGAAATATAGGTCGGTTCGTTTTTGGATGCGGTAAAAGCCGATATGGCGTCCATGCCTTTACGGGCGGCATCGGAGCGTTTGAGAGCCGAACAGACCGTGTGTTCGCTGTCGGAGATATATGCCGTTATAACGCCCTCGGTGGTGTTGGGTATGAGCGCAACAAGGGTTATATTTTTAAGTGAAGAAAGTTTTTGCGCGTCGATATTCAGTACCCTGCAAAAATCGGTAGAGGATATGGGCGTGGAAAAATCATAGACAACACAGCGGTTGCCGAAAAGCTGTGTCCAGTTTATTTCGGAGTCCGTCTGTTCGCCCCTGTTGACGGTGGTGGTGATGAGTTTGTCAAACTCGGCGCGGTATGAGGTGTCAAGCGCATTTTCGCTGCGGCTGACGGCGATGTTGTCGCCAAGGCTTATTATGAGCCTGTCTATGCCGTAAAGCTGTGTCCTGCTCATGCCCGTTGAAGAAGCAAACGAAAAAAAGTTATGGCTTGAAAAGTTTTCAAACCATAACTCTGTTGTCTGGTAAATTGCCAGGATCATTAAAAATGCTATCAAAAGATTTTTGCCGAAATTTTTCATATTATTTCCTCTTGCACAGGGGTCTTATTTGTTCTGACCCGGTAATGCTATGTACTGAGATAAAACAGTTTTTATGACCCTGCCTTTGCGGTTGATGACCGTAGATACTTCGGAGCGTTTACGACCGTTCACGGCTGCAACGACAACGTAATTCTTACCTTCGGTAAGGTCGATGCTCTGGCTGAAGATGCCTGCAGAGCCGACATTTATTGTGTAGCTGTTGTCAAGACGTTGGATCTCGGGGTCGGTGATGTCGTATACTTTGATGGATACAGTGGTATCTTTAGGCGCAGTACCCGAGATAAGGCGTGTTACGTCAAAAGTAATATCGCAGGCTTTGTCGGTGTTGATACCGCCCGTTATGGAAAAATTATCGACCGGAAGGGTGTCGGCGGCAAACGCAGTGAGGGTATGAAGCGCTATCATACTTGTAACTATCAATGCGAAAGCACAAAATCTTTTCATTGCGAGAACCTCCCTTCTGTTAATATCTTAATAAATGTTATTATAAATGTTCTTATAAATGAGCCGCTGCTTTCGACGGGTGTTTATAAGAACCAAAACAAGGTAGAAAAAAATTTTATTTTCTTGCTGAATGTGAATTTTCGTTCCGAAAATTCTAACGCTACGGAGTTTTTGCTGCGCAAAATTCTCCCGCAAAAATACGTTATTTTTTATGCGACCTTTGCCGAAAATGCGCCAACTTCGTTGTCGGATCTTCGGAGAGCTACATTCGGCAGCCTTACGGCACGAAAATATTTTTTTCTTTGAATAAGTTCTTATAAACCTATTATAAGAATCAAACAAGGAAAGAAAAATTTTGTATTTCCTTGGCAGATGTGAATTTTCGTTCCGAAAATTCTAACGCTACGGAGTTTTTGCTTCGCAAAATTCTCCTAAACGCTACATCTGCCAACCCTGCGGGTCGGAAATAAATTTTTCTTTTGAATTAAATTCTTATAATACTATTATACACTACCAATATTACAAAACGGTTACAGAGCTTTTTCAATAGTATATCATATTTGCAAGTACCTCAAACCTGCATAAACAAGCGGTTTTTGGGGTGCTGGGGAAACGGCTGTCAAGCTTATCCGAAAGTTGCGATTTCGGAAATTTCCTTTCTTTTGGGGGTCGTGGGGTCGTTTTCCCTTATGCCTATTGCAAGAACGGCTGCTATTTGTTGCGTTTCGGGGATATTGAACGCGTCACGGAGGGCTTTTTCGTCCCTGATGCCCATGATAAGCGTATCATAGCCGAGTTCGCGGGCTTTAAGAATAAAATAAGAACCCTGCAATCCAAGGTCGTATGCGCCCCACTGGTCGCCAAGCTCGTTGACCTGCGAGCCGTCGGGCATAAAACCTGCGTTGCCTTTTTCAAAAGCCGTTACGGCAAAGGCGGCTGCATTTGCGGAGTTGTTTTGATTGAATGCGGGAAGAGCATTGAGAACAGCTTCGCATTTTTCGGGCGTAAGAGCGATGTAATATCTGCCCGTCTGCGAATTTTTCCAGGACGGAGCCTGTAAAGCGGCATTCAGCATTTCTTCGATTTCCGCTTGGGTGACGGTAACGCCCGGTTTATATTTTCTGATACTTCTTCTTTCTTGCATTAATTTTGAAAATTCCATAATGACCTCCTATATCAATTGTTTTTTTCGTCCCATTTCAAGGCGTCGAATATCGCGTCTTCAAGGGTAAAAGTCGGTTCCCAGCCAAGCGCCTTTTTGGCAAGGCGGATATTTGCGTATGAACCGCTGATGTCGCCTTGGCGGCGTTCACCGACCTGTGTGGTTATTTTCTCGCCTGTGACGTTTTCAAATGCCATAATAAATTCGTTTACGGTCACATCGACGCCCGAACCGATGTTTATGCTGAGAAAATTGTCGGGTCTGCCGCCGACACGTTCAAATGCGGCGTCAAAGTTTTCGGCGGCAAGGATATTTGCGCGGGCAACGTCCCAGACGTGGATATAATCACGTACACAGGTGCCGTCACGGGTATCCTAGTCGTTGCCGGAAATTATAAAGGCGGGGTCCTCGCAGTTGAGGACGCGTATAAGCCTGCTGATTATGTTTGAAGAAGTCTTTATGCTGCCGCAGCGTGTGCGTGGGTCGGCGCCGAGGGGGTTGAAATAGCGCAGTGAGATGCATTTCATACCATAGGCGATACAGAAATCACGCAATATCATTTCGGTTATATATTTTGTTCTGCCGAAGGGACTGCGCGGTCTTATGGGGCTTTGCTCCGTGACCATGTAACCGGGCGCATGGGCATAGACGGCAGCCGAAGAACTGAAGATTATTTTCTTCAGACCGAGAGTTTGGAGATTTTTATAAAATTCCATTGTCTTTACGACGTTTATTGTGTAGTATTCGTAGGGATTTTCCACCGAAAGCGCAACGGAGGACAGCTCCGCACAGTGTATCGCAACGGAAATATCGGGGTGTTCGGAAACTATTGTTTTAAGAATTTCAAGGTCGGCGATGTCGCCTTTGTAAAAATAAACATTCGGGACTTGCAACGAGGGGTCTGCCGCAATGTCCAGCACAACGCACTCGTACCCGTTATCGGTAAAAGCGTAAGAAATGGTTTTTCCGAGGTAGCCGCAGCCGCCTGTTATAAGTATTTTCATATAATACACCCCAAATTCGTATTGAAATGTCGAAAAAGTCCTGTCGGACTTTTCCGAGTTTAGGCAGAAGTATAAAGAGATTCGTGCCGCACTTCGCTTTTTTGAATGAAATGCAAGCATTTCATTCAGGATTTTTACAAGGAATAAAGAGATTCGTGCCTCACTTCGTTCGGCGACTCTCTCTTTTCCTCGGCAAAAGCACTTTTGGCTGCGCCAAAAGCCACACTTCGTGCGTCCGCATTGCTTTTTTGCGGTGCACAGAAATGCGATTCCGCCTGCGGATCTAAGTCTGCGACGCTTTAAGTCAGTTGTAAATAAAAATTCGTCTGCGACGCTTTAAGTCAGTTACAAATAAAAATTCGTTTGCGACGCTTTAAGTCAGTTGTAAATTTGTATGCTCGTTCATAATTCTTGGTCTTTTGCCATAGCAAGTTTATCAAGTAAATTAACTATTTCTTCGGTAGTATACTCTGTTTTCTCACCTGTGGTAAAAATAAGTCTTAATTCGTACAATGTTGCCATTTTAATGTCTTGTCTTTCTTTCTCTGTCATAATAAAAACTTCTTTCTTTACAATATCGGCTGCTGCATCAACTGTTCTATACAAAAGCAGCCCTTATATTCTCTATATCTTTCCATTCGCCTTTACCAAAGAAATGAGCATTGAATTGATATTTACCTAAGTCAAATCTACGCATATAGCCTTTTTTTAAAAATTTGTCTGCAACGTTTTAAATCGGTCCGAAAACGATAGTATGGATATATTGTAAAGCATTGACGGAAAATTTTCAATGGTTAATTGTTAAAAAAAAAGACGGTTTTACAAGGTGATTTTTATTTAATTTTTTATTATCAAAAAAAATGGCATATATGGGCAAATAACCGTCACGGACGGGATTGACAAAAGGCGTTATATTTATTATAATCTTAATAAGTATGGATGTTATTTGCGGCAAGAGTTATTTATAATGTTTTAAGTAACTCAAGCGTCGCAGACTAAGATCCGCAGGACGGGCTTTGCCCGTCCGAGGAAAAGAGGGAGTCGCCGAACGAAGTGAGGCACGAATCTCTTTATACCTTATGAAAAAACTTGAATAAAATGCTTGCATTTTATTCAAATAAAAAAGAGGGAGCCGACCGAAGTGAGGCACGAATCTCTTTATACCTTGTGAAAAAAACTGAATAAAATGTTTGCATTTTATTCAAATAAAAAAGAGGGAGTCGACCGAAGTGAGGCACGAATCTCTTTATACCTTATGAAAAAACTTGAATAAAATGCTTGCATTTTATTCAAATAAAAAAGAGGGAGTCGACCGAAGTGAGGCACGGATCTCTTTATACATTGTGAAAAACCTTGAATGAACAACGAAGTTGTTCATTCAAATAATGAAAGGAGCATAACAGTGTTCAAACCAAAACTGTTTTCTGTCATCAAAGAACATCCCGAGGAATTACGGGGCAAAAGGCTCATAAACGACATTGTTGCGGGGCTTATTGTGGCGATAGTGGCGCTGCCGTTATCGATAGCGCTTGCAATATCTTCGGGGGTATCGCCCGAAGTGGGTCTTATAACGGCAATAATAGCGGGATTTTTCATATCTTTTTTAGGCGGCAGCCGTGTGCAGATAGGCGGTCCGACGGCGGCTTTTGTTGTCATTGTCTGTGGCATAATCGAGAATTACGGCATAGACGGGCTTATTGTGTCCACGATAATGGCGGGTATTTTTCTTATAATATTCGGTATTTTGGGGCTTGGCGATGTTATCAAATTCATACCGTTCCCCATAACCGTTGGTTTTACGACGGGTATCGGCGTTACGCTGTTTTCGACGCAGCTGAACGACTTTTTGGGTATGGATATTGAGGGCATAAGCTCGGAATTTATCGGAAAATGGGGGGCATATCTGCAAAATATTTCAAGTATAAATATACATGCGGTAGTTATCGGCGTTGTTGCCGTGCTTATAACGGTTTTTTGGGGCAAGATAAACAAAAGGATACCGGGGTCTTTGGTGGCTTTGATAGTGACCACGGTTTCGGTTTTGCTGCTGCAAAAAAACGGTATCTGGACGGATGTACAGACAATAGGCTCAAAATACAGCGATATTAGCGGTAAGATACCCATGCCGCACATACCCGATATTTCGGGGCTGGATATAACGGCGCTTGTAGAGCCTGCCGTTACGATAGCGATATTGGCGGGTATAGAGTCGCTGCTGTCTGCGGTCGTTGCCGACGGTATGACGGGCGACAAGCACGACTCGAATCAAGAGCTTATAGGTCAGGGCATTGCTAACATAGCGAGCGCGCTTTTCGGGGGTCTGCCCGCTACGGGCGCAATAGCAAGAACGGCTGCGAATATCAAAAACGGCGGGCGTACTCCCGTTGCGGGTATGGTACACGCCGCTGCGCTGCGTGTGATAATGCTGGTCGCAATGCCGCTTGCAAAGCTTATACCCATGTGTACGCTGGCTGCGATACTTATAGTTACAAGTATAAATATGTGCGAATTTAAGGAATTTGGTCTTATATTCAAGACCACAAAAAGCGATTTTGCGGTGCTGATGATAACTTTTCTGCTGACGGTCATATTTGACCTTGTGGCTGCGATAGAGGTGGGTATGGTGCTTGCGATGTTCCTGTTTATCAAGCGTATGAGCGAAAGTTTTGAGATAAACACGGTATCCAAGGTCAGCGAAACGGACACACACAAGTACATAAACAACGAAATTATGGTATACGAATTTGCCGGACCTATGTTTTTTGGCGCATCGACACGTTTTATGGACGTTATGAAAACGCTTAATGTCAACAGTCATGTGCTTATATTGCGTATGAAAAATGTGCCGAATATAGACGGTACTTTGGTGGATTCGTTAAGAAAGACAATAGATTATTGCAAGAAAAACAATATAACCGTGCTTTATGCGGAGCTGAATCCTCAGCCGTACAAGGTGCTGCAAAAATTCGGCTGCGAGGAGAGAATGGGTAAGGAAAAATTCTTTACCACCATGAGCGGGGCGTTTGCATATGCCGAAAAACTTGTTGTCGAAAAAGGTCGAAAAGATTTTGCTGTCAAAACTTGACAAATAGGGTAATATATCTTATAATAAAAAAGAGGTCAGAAAAAACAGCGAGGTACGGTCATGATGAATTACAGGCTGCATACACCCGAGGGCGTGAAAGACTATCTGCCCGAGGAATATGCCATAAAAAAACAAACGGAAAACAGGATAACCGGGGTTTTTGAAGAAAGAGGCTACAAAGCCATAAATACGCCGACTTTTGAATTTATACAGGTCTTGGACGGTATGGGCGGCGTAGGCAGTGAGCGTATGTACAAGCTGCTTGATCGTGACGGTTCGATACTGGCTTTGCGTTCCGATTTTACGCCCGCCATTGCGCGTATTGCGGCAACGGCGTATTCGGCGGAGGACGTACCGTTGAGGTTCTCGTATATAGGCAGTTGTTTTCGTTACAATGCAAGCTATCAGGGCAAAATGCGTGAGTTTACGCAAGCCGGTATAGAGCTGATAGGCGACGGGGGCGAAAAGGCGGACACCGAGGTGTTGACGGCTGCCATAGATTCGCTTTTGGCGGCGGGTCTGAAAGATTTTTGCATAGATATAGGGGATGTGAATTTTCTGCAAGGCGTTTTGGACGATGCGGATATTTCGTCCGAAAAGAAAGAAAAAATTCGCGAATGCATCATAAACAAAGACTATGTTGAGGTCGGCAAAGCTGCCGAAGGCACGGGGGCAGCCGATATATTATCGGACTTGCCGCTGCTGATAGGCGGTATAGAGCTGCTTGAAAGGCTGCAAGCGACGGTCGGGAACGAGGTGTCGCAAAAGGCGCTTTCGCATTTACATAAAATTTATGATGCTTTGGGCGAAAAACAAAAGTATATTTCGTTTGATTTCAGTGTGATGGGACAGATGGATTATTACACGGGGCTGGTTTTTCGCGGATATGCGAGGGGAACGGGCTTCTCGATAGTTGACGGGGGGCGTTATGACAGGTTGGTCGCTAATTTCGGCGCGGATATGCCTGCGGTGGGTTTTTCGGTGAATGTCGATCATCTGATGGCGGCTTTTTGAATATTGAAAACAGGACTTTCTGCCTGTGGATTTGAGTCTACGGCGTTATAACATATCTTGTAAAATGCAACTTTACTATATGATACAAAAAACAGCTAAAAACTTTTGACAATAACTTCTTCTTGGTATAAATGTTAAAGGTTAAAAAATGTGTGGATATGATACATACAAATTGACATAAATTACTTTCATTTTTTCTCAATATTTTACAAGTGTTTTACGCCGCAGACTTAAATGCGCAGGCAGAATAAATTGAATTAAATAAAAAATGGGGCGCTGCCCCATACCCCGCAAGCCTTTTGAAAAAGGCTTGAGCGAAAACTTTAAAGTTGGCGGCGGGAGAAATGGTTTTTATTGCGGTAAAGACGCAGAGCAAGGGGTCGGTATGGGAAAACATTAAAGGCAAGCCCCGTGAGTTTGATTTATTTGTGGGTTTTGAAAAGAGTGTTGAAAAGATAAGAAAACAGAGGCAAATCCCGCAAGTTTAATTTGGTTATGGGGTTTGAAAAGAGTGTTGATGAAATA
>CANRCU010000097.1 GCA_947629215.1 uncultured Clostridia bacterium | reverse complement strand
TTGCTTCGCAAAATCTCCACCTTACCCTTGACAACTTACCTTGAGAAAAGTGTAACCTATCATTGACACCTTAACACTAAGTTTAACAAAATTCGCAGTATCATCTTGCATAAAGGCAAATTTTATGATACAATTAAATAGCTAATATTCTTGATACGCATTTTCTGCCGATGGGTAGGTTTGCCGTTTTTTGCAAACGTTTGCCGTCGGTTTATAAATAACAAAATACCATTGACCTTGGCGGTGAAGAGATGTTTAATTTTTTCAAAGACAAATATTTTAAAAGAAGTTTGTATACACTATTTGTGATAATTGTTGCGGTATTTTTTTTCAGGGCGACCGAAGACCTTTATATACTGAATATTTTTCCTATAATATTCGGTACGCTTTCACCTTTTATAATAGGTATAATTTTTGCGTATATAATAAATTCGCCCGTTCGCTTTATTGAAAACAAGATACTTGGCAATATAAGATATTTCCGCCCCGTCAAAGGCTCCGGTGAAAAGATCGAAAAGCTAAACGAGCGCAAAAAACACTTTACGCGCAATTTTTCAATAATATTGGCAATGCTGCTTGTTGTGGGCGCCGCAATATGGATAGTTGCATATATCGTACCCGAGATCGTGCAAAGCGTTCAGAAGATCATAGATTTTCTCATGAACCTTGACTATATCAGCATAAGATTTTATGTGGCAAGGTTTGCCTCAAAATACAACATACGCATCACGGAGGAAACTTACGAGTTTATCTTTTCCACCGTTACGGACGTACTCAACTCATTTGTTGACTGGCTGCAATATCTGCCCGATATGGTACAGTCCATTGTCGGTTACACGATAAATGTCGTAAAAGCTGTGCTTAACACTGTCATCGGCATATTTGTGGCTTTTTACATTCTTTCCGACAAGGAGAATGTTTTGAAAAAATGCGAAACTTTCGCATATATCTTTCTGCCCGCAAAGGGCGTAAAAGCCTTGAAAACCTTTATAAAAGCGATAAACAGTTCTTTTGAAAGCTTTTTTGTGGGCAAATTTATAGATTCGTTCATTATAGGCGTTATTTTCTTTATCGGTGCGCTTATACTGGATCTGCCCTATCCGCTGCTTTTAAGCCTCGTTATCGGCGTTACCAACATGATACCTTACTTCGGTCCGTTTATCGGCGCTGTCCCGGTGGCTATACTTGTGCTGTTTGTCAGCCCTATAAGATGCCTTTGGGTCACAATATTCATTATTGTGCTTCAGCAATTTGACGGCGTTATCCTCGGTCCGAAAATATTGGGCGATTCCATAGGCGTAAAGCCGCTTGCGGTCATTTTTGCCATTATTGTGGGCGGCGCTGTGGCAGGTCCTCTCGGTATGTTCTTCGGTGTTCCTATATTTGCGGTCATCATACGCGGCATAATGGATTTTGGCGAAATGCGCAAAACAAATGCCTTAGGGGGGCAAAATAAATGAAAAAACCTTTGCACGCAAATGCATTTATGCTTTTTCTTTTGATATATATGGAACTTTCGCCAATACCTCTGCAACTTCTTTTGTATTATCTTGACGCCGCGGGCAAAGATACGACCCTGTTGCAGCAAATAATTGTGGGGTTCGGTCATATTTTTATTTTTGGTGTGCCGATATTGTTGTTTCGCCTTATTTCGGGCGTAAAATTCGGGGATATTTTTCCGCACGAAAAACTCACCCTGTTGTCGATATTTCTTATAACAATCATAAGTTTCGCAACAATGCCTATTATGAACGCCGCTGCCGCAGTGACCATGATTTTTGCCGACAGTTCCGAATATCGTGAAGCGACCGATTATATAGGGCAGTTCTCATTGCCGTTTATGATGACCGCAATAGCGGTCATGCCTGCCATATTTGAAGAAGCCGTCTTTCGCGGCGTTATAATGACGGGTTACAAACGCAGCGGTATATTGAGGTCACTGTTCTTTTCGGCGCTTTATTTCGGCATAATGCATATGTCGCTGTATCAGTTTTTATATGCGGTCATGGCAGGCATAGTGTTTGGGCTGCTGGTGCAGCTGTCAAACTCGATATATGCGTCGATACTCGCTCATTTTATAATCAACGGTTCTCAATCCGTCACGGCATACATGCTCGGCAGCAACATCGAAACCGATGCCGAGCAGCTTGCGGGCTACACAAATACCGACATTATTTTAAGCGCTGTATTTACGCTTGCGATATTTGTACCGATAACGGCGGCGCTTTTATACGCTTTTGCCCACGTAAACAAGGGCAAACGGCTTGATTACACATATTCTCTTTCCGACAGGCATGAGTTTGAGAGCGATATTGTGCAGGATAAAAAGGACAAAAGGGCGTTTGATCCTTTTCTTGTTCTTGTGCTGATAATTTATATAGCGTATACGGCTCAGGAGCTGCTGCCCGTACACGCATAAACAAAAAAGGGGTGCATAAATATGGATCATAAAATGATAAACCGAATTATCCTTATGGACGAGCTGAAGTTCAGATACCTTAATTTCGATGCAATTTTTTCCGATGAAACACCTATGTTCAGGTCACCTGCCGAGCCGGAGAAAAATCAGAAGGTAACCGTCAGGCTGAGGGTGGCAAAAGACAATGTAGACCGCTGTTTTATAAGGCTTGAAGAAAGTTTTATACTTATGCGCAAAGCGCGCAGCACGTCTTATTTTGATTTTTACGAAGGCAGCATCATGCTTGCCTCGGAACCTATAAGTTATTATTTTATACTTGAAAAGGACGGAAGAAAATATTCGTACAACAAACAGGGCGTTGTCAAAAAGGCTGACAACGTTTACAATTTTAATATAATGCCCGGCTTTCACACCCCCGACTGGGCAAAAGGCGCCGTTATGTATCAGATATATGTAGACCGTTTCTTTGACGGTGATAAATCAAACGCTGTTGTCGACAATGAGTATATCTACCTCGGCGCACGCGCAAAAACCGTAAAAAGCTGGGATTCACCGCTTGAAAATTTCGATGTCTGCAATTTCTACGGCGGTGACCTTCTTGGCGTTATGGCAAAAATGCATTATCTCAAAGACCTTGGCATAGACGCCATATATTTCAATCCCGTTTTTGTTTCGCCAAGCAATCATAAATACGATATACAAGATTATGCATATATCGACCCGCATTTCGGCGTTATAATAAACGACGGCACTACCACCGTCGGCCCCAATGATGCCGACAACTCAAAAGCCGATATGTACATGATAAGAACGACCGATAAGGAAAACCTTGAAGAAAGCAACAAACTTATGATACGCCTTATAGAAATGGCTCATGCAATGGGCATAAAAGTCATACTTGACGGTGTTTTCAACCATTGCGGCGCTTTCAACAAATGGCTTGACCGTGAAAAGATATACGAGCGCAACGGTTACGAACCCGGCGCTTTCAACGACAAAAACAGCCGATACAGAAATTACTTCAAATGGAACGAGGACGGTTTCTACGACGGCTGGTGGGGGCATGACAATCACCCCAAACTCAATTATGAAGGCTCGGAGGAATTGTACAACTATATTCTTGATATAGGCAGAAAATGGGTATCTCCGCCTTTTAATGCAGACGGCTGGAGGCTTGACGTTGCCGCCGATCTTGGCTGCAGCAAAGAATTTAATATGCAATTCTGGCGTGATTTCAGAAAAGTAGTGAAAGAGGCTAACCCCAACGCCATTATCCTTGCCGAACATTACGGCGATCCCAAAGACTGGCTCATGGGCGATCAATGGGATACGGTCATGAATTATGACGCTTTTATGGAGCCGCTGACATGGTTTTTAACGGGCATGGAAAAACACAGTGAGTCTTCCATTCCCGACAAATACAACAACAGCAGCGATTTTGAAAGCACAATGCGTTATTTTATGTCACGTTTCACCTATTCGAGCCTTTCGGTGGCTATGAATCAGCTTTCAAACCATGACCATTCGCGTTTTCTTACAAGAACGAACCGCAAAATAGGCAGACTGCACACTATGGGCGCCGAAGCTGCCGATACGGGACTCAACAAAGCCGTTATGCGCGAAGCCATAGTCTTTCAGATGACATGGATGGGCGCGCCTACCATATATTACGGTGACGAAGTCGGCATGACGGGCTGGACGGACCCCGACAACCGCCGCCCCTTCCCATGGGGTCGCGAAGACCATGAGATACTTGATTTTTACAAAGCCATGATAAAGCTGCACAAAAAATACAAGGCATTTTCGACAGGTTGTCTGGACTACCTTTATATGTCCAACGGTCTTATCTGTTTCGGAAGATGGAACGAGAGCGAAAAAATTGCAATTATACTGAACAACAACGATAACGAGCGTGAAACTATAGTTCCCGCATGGGCTATAGAGGCTGAGGACGGCGATGTCTTTACAAGAGAGATACTTTCCGATCATCACAGTTTTACAACAAATACCGAAACATCAGTCGTTACCGAGGGTACGTTCACCGCATTTACACCGTCCTACGGCTGCGCGGTATGGGTATGCAAAAAGGAGTAGAAACTTATGTCATTGACCGCAGAAAAAAGAAAAAAACTTGATTTTCCGCTGTATTGCATAACGGCACAGAATCTTTCAAACGGGCGTTCCAACTGTGAAGTCGTCCGCGCCATGCTTGAAGGCGGCGCAAAAATAATTCAATACAGAGAAAAATATGCCGAGATACGCGTGCGCTACAACGAGTGTATAGTCATAAAAGAAATGTGTCAAAAAGCAGGCTGTACCTTTATAATAAACGACAACATAGATATAGCCATGCTTGTACGCCCCGACGGTGTACACATAGGTCAAGACGACTTACCCATAGCCGAGGTGCGCAAGCTGGTCGGCAGCGATATGATAATAGGGCTTTCGACGCACAGTCCGGAGCAAGCCGAGCAGGCTGTAAAAGACGGTGCCGACTATATCGGTGTAGGACCGCTTTTCCCCACCAAAACAAAAGACCATGTATGCGCGCCCGTAGGTCTTGAATATCTTGAATATGTAGTTAAAAACATTGACCTGCCCTACACCGCTATCGGCGGCATAAAAGAGCATAATATGCATTTGCCGCTGCAAACGGGGGCAAAATGCATCTGTCTTGTGTCGGATATAACGGGCGCCGACGACATATCCGCCAAAGTGCGCAGGCTGATCTCAAAAATAGAAGAGCAGCAGGGGCGCTGCCCCTGACCCCGCAAGCCTTTTGAAAAAGGCTTGACCGAAAACTTTAAAGTTGATATTCCAAAAGCAAGCCCCGCTTTTTCCTAAGCAAAAAATTACTTTTCGGTTTACGAAAAGTAAAATTTTTTGCTTAGACCTCATAAAAAAGCGGGCGGGGTATGGGGCAGCGCCCCATTTAGATAAATAAAGCCCCGCAAATATATCTCCGCTTCGGCTCAAAAAACAGCCTCACGGAGATACATTTGCGTGTTTGCCGCAAGTTTGATGCAATTGTAATGGCAAAAAGTATGAACCACTAAAAGCAAGCCCCGCAAATATATCTCCGCTTCGGCTCAAAAAACAGCCTCACGGAGATACATTTGCGTGTTTGCCGCAAGTTTGATACAATTGTAATGTGTAATAAGTGTGTTAATAAAATAAAACACTAAAGGCAAGCCCCGCAAATATATCTCCGCTTCGGCTCAAAAAACAGCCTCACGGAGATACATTTGCGTGTTTGCCGCAAGATTGATGCAATTGTAATGGGGCAAAAGTGTGTTATTAAAACAAAATGCCAAACGCAGGTATCTCTGTTATGTTTCAAAAATCAGTCTTACGGAGATATATTGCGTGTTTGCCGCAAGGTCAACATAATTGTAATGTACAAAAAGTGTACTGTTAAAACAAAATGCCAAACGCAATGTCGGTCATTCCGCTGACACGAACCCCTGCAAAATATTTAAAAACCGTCTTTTTGACCTCCGACAGCTTTTAAATGATTCTGCCTTTGTTCGTACATACGCAATGCCCGTTTTTTTATGCAGCGTTCAGAACAACGCTTACTTTTGCGCCTTTTTCGGTGTTTTCAAATAATATCTTCCCCCTATGTTCGTTGACTATGCTTTTACAGATAGCAAGCCCAAGACCCGTACCGCCCTCCTTGCCGGTATTGTATGGCTGCCCTATCTTCTGCATAATGCGCGGGTCTATGCCGCCGCCGTTATCCTCTATCTCGGTAGTTATCTCACCGTTTACATTTTTTATGGTTATGCTTATCTCACCGTCTTTTTTTATTGCCTCTACGCTGTTTTTTATCAGATTGAAAAATAAAATATTCAGTTTTTCGCTGTCGCCCATGGCGTAAATATCGGCAGCGCCCTCTACATTGAATCTGACGTTTTTTTGTTTCAGCGATATATCGTATTCACTTATTATATTGTCTATCAGCCGTTTTATATATACGGGCTGTCTATTGAAACTAAGCCCCGTAACTATCATATTTATGCGGCATATCTCACGTTCTATGACCTTGAAATTATCCTCAAATTCTTCGTTAAGGCAGGTCTTTAAATGATCCACATTCATTTTTATCAGCGAAAGCGGATTTTTGACTTCGTGCGCAAGCGCAGCCGCAAGTTCGTTTTCAAGCCGCATTATACCCCTCCTCTACTTCGGCAGCACAAGCCGCATACCCTCTTTAAGACTGTCGGCGTCTTTCAGATCGTTGAGCTGCATTATATTTTCCATCATATCTATTGTACCGTATATTTTTTCGCTTATGATAGAAAGGGTATCGCCGCTTTTCACCTTATATTCAATGGTTTTCGGCTCGTCCTCGGCATAAGTCGATGTTTCGGCTGCGGTCGTTTCGGTCGTAAGGGTCGTTGTTGTCATCTCGGTATACACAAAATTATTTTCAGCCGCAAACACGCTTTGTGCGCCGTCCGCAACGCTAAGTTCCTGTTTTATGTCGGCAAGGCTGAGTTCCAGCTCGTTTATACGCTTATCATTTTGTACAAGCCCTGCGCCCATAACAAAGCAGACCATAAGCATAACAAAACTCAAAGTACTCATAAGCCCCATTTCCTTTTTGCTGTCCCTGCGTTCAAGGCGCAAAGTCCGTTTTTCAGACCTGCGTGACCTTTCAAACGCCTGTTCCGTTTCGGGCTCGTCCGCTTCCGTGTTGAACTCGCTTATCAGCCGATAATCGTCATTTGTGGGTCTTAGCTTATTTTCAAGCATATACTCGTGCATACCCTCGTTTTTTTCGTAATAGATGATATAGCCCTTAAGCGCCCTCAGTCCCTCGTCCTGCCGCACAAAAAAGCTGTTTATGCGCTCGGAAGGGTCTATCAGCAGCATTACATCGAGTCCGCGCCCGCAGTTTGCCTCGTGGTATTCTCTTACGCCCTCTTTTATATAGTCCTCATAGCCCTCTTGAACATATGCCCAACCGACTATCTCCAGACCCACAAAGTAAATATCCATCTGTTTTTTTGCATACTGCCAGCTTTTTTCGCTGAACTGGACAACACCGTTTTTTTGTATGGTATATTTGCCCTGTATAACACCGCTTATAAAAAGCGCCTCGCAGCCGTCGACCGTTATATTCTGCCCGACAAGAAAACACACCTTTTCACGGCAGTTATCGGCGTTTGCATACTGCTGCAAATATGTAGAGGCATAATCCTCGACATATACCTTTTTTTCGTCGGACACAGAACCCACCTGTTTTATATTCGAGGGCAGTATCGTCCTTTCATTCTCTTTCATTTAACTTCATCTCCTTTGTAAATATAGGCAGCCTTATCTTTCTCGTAAATTTACGATAAATGAACTATACCATTTTACAAAAAAAATATATGTTACAGTCTGTCGACCAAACCTGAATTTTTATAAACAAATATTTTCACAAGCTCTTATTTAGATACATAATCGTTCGTTTTTTGAGAATAATACAGAAAAACCAAAATTAAATCTATAAAATTTATTTTTAAGGAGAGTTTATGACCTTTTATTACAGCACGGGCGAACCCGACTTCAATATCCGTTTCAAAACGGTTTTCAACACCATGAT
>CANRCU010000096.1 GCA_947629215.1 uncultured Clostridia bacterium | reverse complement strand
ATGCAGGCTGTTTATGACAAGTACAGCATCAAGGACGAAAACGGCAACAGATATGTTGTAAGCGATCTTGAAGCTCTTGATATGGTTCGTTCCGGTCAGGAAGCTCTCGGTATTATGGCTCGTGACGTTATCCCGCTTTACCTTCCTATGGCAGACGGCGGCAGCGATAACAATATCACGACCGACGCAAACAAAGCCGTTAAAGATGCTTACGGTGAGCCTATGACTATATTCGAGGCTTACAAGCAGCAGGAATACACTATCGAACATCAGATAGAAGAGGCTGTTGCGGCTAAGAAAGCATCTCTCGGCAGAGAACTTACAGAGGAAGAAACAGACCAGATAAGGGCTCAGTATGAAGCTAACCGTATAGCAACAAAAGACGACGTTAACATTATTTCGTTTGCGTCAAACGTTGTTGTTGCCGGTGCTGCAACAAGCTCTACATTCCCGACCAATCCTACGGTTTCAAGTTTTGCCGAAAAAGCTGTTCAGAACAGAATAACTCTTTCTTACAGAAGCGGTGTTACCGATACATCGGGCGCAGGCTCCAAAACAAAACTTGGCTTTAAAACAACGACCAGCCACCTTCCGGTAGCGGGCGATAAGTACAACATCACGTTAAAGAGGATCAACTATGGTTTTGCTTTAACAACATATGACTATCAGACAGGCGAAACACAGACAGTATACAGCTTTGATACAAAAGATGACCTTTCCGAGCTGCTTACAACTCAGGATCATGACAATGTATATGTAGGTTTCTTTGCTTGCCGTTTCGGTGATATGGATGTTGAGAACATTCAGTTCAATGAAACAGACTCAAACGTTGACGTTGTTGTAAACGATATGGAAGAAGAAATTTATTCTCCTAAGATCAGCGTTAAGTCAGACCTTTATACAACAAATACAAATTATAACCTTATTCTTTCAGCATCCAACCCCAACGGTGGTCTTGTTACCATTAAGCAAAACGGTGTGATCGTTTATGAGGACGCTAAGGTTTACAAGAAGAATACAATATTCCCCGTGACCTTTGACGGTGATTCTCAGAACCAGTTTGAATTTATTTACACACCAACGCACGTTGACCTTTGCTACAGCTATGATAAGGTCGTTACAAGAACGACTATCACCTGCAAGGCAATGGATTCGACCATGAAAGAAATATATGTTGCACCCGACGGTAAAGTTGACAATGCCGGCACGATAGACAGCCCGATAGATCTGGAAACAGCTGTTGGTCTGCTTGAACCCGGTCAGAAGATAATCATGCTTGACGGTGTTTACAAAACAAGAGATACTATTACTATCCCAAGAACGGCAAGCGGTTATGCAAATGCCAAGAAATATGTTGTTGCTGCAGAAGGCGCAACACCTATTGTCGACCTTCAGAAGAAGGAAGAGGGCTTCATTATTTCCGCCGATTATTGGGAGTTTGACGGTATAACCGTTATGAATTCGGGCGGTAACAGCAAGCCGTTCCACGTTGGCGGTAACCACAACCTTATCAAGAATTGTACATTCCATGATAACGGTGACTGCGGTCTTCAGATAAGCCGTACCGATTCAAGCGATAACTTCGCAGATTGGCCTTCAAACAACCTTGTTCTTAACTGTGAGGCTTATAACAACTGTGACCCGTCCAAGAACAATGCCGACGGTTTCGCTATCAAGCTTACGGTTGGTAACAACAATATGTTCAAGGGCTGTATTTCTCACCACAACCTTGATGACGGCTGGGATCTTTATACCAAGCTTTCGTCGGGCGCTATAGGTGAAGTTGTTGTAGACGGCTGTGTATCTTACAGACAGGGCTATCAGCTCCTTGAAGACGGTACAGACGTTGACTACAACGCAACAAGCGGTGGTAACGGTTTCAAAGCCGGCGGTGAGTCTATCCCCGTTAACCACTACTTCAAAGATTGTATATCCTTCAACAACAAGGGTAACGGTTACGATTCAAACTCCAACCCTGTTGCTAAATTAAGGAATGTTGTTTTCTATAACAACCAGTATCGCAACATTGCGCTTTACTCATCGGCTCGTTCACTGTTCTCTTATGACCTTGCGGGCGTTGTATCTTACAGAGATGACAAAGCATATGTTGACGAAGATACACATGCAGACCAGATCGGTTCGCTTACTGAGTTCACTCAGTTCACAAATGCGGCTGTAGACCTTAAGACAGTTAATGACAACTACTTTATCTGGAAAGATCCTACACCCGAAAATCCTGCTACACCAAGTATCAACAACCTTAACGAAACGGCAACAGCCGATATGTTCAAGAGCGTTGATCAAAGTGTATCGCTCAATGAGCAGCAGAGATATACAAGAGGCGAGGACGGAGCATTTATCCTTGGCGACTTCCTTGCAAGAAAGACTGCTTATGTACACGATAACGAAGACCTTGTAACTCTGCCCGATACAGGCAGCGATGGTTCTGACGTTCCTTCAGAGCCTACCTCGGGTACAGAGCCTACATCATCGACTACACCTTCAGGCGGCAGCCACAGCAGTGGCGGCGGCGGTGGCGGCGGTGGCGGTGGAAGCAGCAGCTCCTCTACAGGCGGCAGCAGCTCCAATAGCGCAAGCACTACAGAAACCGCAAAAGAAGATGATACAGAGGCTACAACAGCCGAGAAGAATGTACCGGATGACCAAGACAAGCTTACAGATGTTGATGTTGTAACAATGTTCAACGATATAGCTGACAAGCCTTGGGCAGCAGAAGCTATCAATACACTTGCAACAATGGGTATAATCAACGGTGTCGGCAACGGCAAGTTCGCTCCCGATGCTAACTGCAAGAGAGCAGACTTTGTTATAATGCTTGTGAATGCTTTGGGTATTACGGGTTCTACAACAGACAACTTTGATGATGTCAGCGAAGGCACGTATTACTACAGCGCAATTGCAGCTGCTAAGTCGGCAGGTCTTATCAACGGTTACGGCGACGGTACATTCGGTCCCGATAACTACTGCACAAGAGCAGAACTTATGGTTATGGTTACAAATGCACTTAAGGCGTCCGGTATAGATACAACAGCCGATGCAACTGTTATTGATAAGTTCAATGACGCAGCAGATGTTCCCGCATGGGCTGCACCGTATGTTGCATACCTTGTTGAAACAGGTATTGTAAACGGTTCTAACAACAATCTTAATCCTACTGCAAACATAACAAGAGCAGAAGTTGCTGTTATTATGTATAACGTTATCAACACACTGCCTGTTGTAGAAGAGGAAGTTGAGGAATCCGCAGACGAGCTTGCAGAAGAAGTTGAGGAGCTTATCGAGGAATCCGAAGAAACCGAGGAAGTTGCAGAGGACGAAGAAAAGACCGAAGAAAATGAAGAAGAAACCGAAGAAAACGCTGAAGATGCAGAAGAAAATGCAGACGATGCAGAAACAGAGGAAACAACTAAGTAATTTTTTATCGGTGAACAGTTAATACAAAGGCCACCTTTAACCGGGTGGTCTTTTTTAGTGGTTTTAAATGGGGCGCTGCCCCATACCCCGCAAGTGTTTTTAATGGGGCGCTGCCCCATACCCTGTAAGTGTTTTAATGGGGCGCTGCCCCATACCCCGCAAGTGTTTTTAATGGGGCGCTGCCCCAAACCCCGCAAGCCTTTTGAAAAAGGCTTGAGCGAAAACTTTTATTTAGCCCCTAAAGGTACCCTTTAGGGGCTGTTTTTTAGAAAATTTTATTATAAAAAATCGCAGAATATCAAATTCTGCGAAAAGATGATTTAAAGCCGATTTTATGTCATGTTTATAATTATATGACGGCTTAATTGACGGAATATATAAAATAATAAAGTATACATTAACGATATGTTGTGTTTTATCAAATTGAATTTTGACGGCTTATGAGAAGTTTTTGAAAATATATTTAAATAAGTTTGAAATATAAAACAATTATAAGCAATATTTTTGTTTGATTTGCATAAATAATTTTTTGTTTGACTGTATTATATTGACAAAAATTTGAATGAGTGATAAAATTAAAAATATAAACTATACTTTTCGCAGAATTTGATATTCTCGGAAAGTTTATAAAATAAAAAGACCTCATCAAAGTATACATTATAGGGGTGTTATATGGACGAAAAAATGCACCACAGCGCAGGGGGAAACGAGGATTACGAGAGGATAATGGAACAGTGCCGAAAGCTTGCACGTGCGAAAATTTCGGAAATAATGACCATGAACGAGCCGTTTTTCGGCACGGAACAAGGCAGAGCGATGATAGAAGAACAGATGTACGGCGTTGTTTTGCAGATGTTGTCATATGTACAAACAAATATGATATTGAGCCGAAAGGAAAAACAGCGCAGGGGCATAGAGGCGGCTAAGGCTGCGGGCGTGAAACTGGGCAGGAAACAAAAGTATAATGCCAAAGACCATATAGAAACAATTCGTAAACTTGAAAATAAAGAGATAAACACAAAACAGGCGCTTGATGAAATAGGCGTTTGTAAAACGACCCTTGTGAAAATGAAAAAAGAATTGAGGGAAAATAATCTGATTTGATGTCATGCCCTATGGGCTTGATATATGCGGGATGAGTTTTTTGTTTCTGCAGAATGAAAAAACGGTATATCCCGACAATAATTGAAAGGAGGATAGAAAAACGGTTATCGGTGCCGAACACCGGTTGTAATTTGCAAATTATATTTTGTAGGAAATTTTTTAAAGGAGGAAAATTACAAAATGAAGAAAACATTTAAAAAGTTGATTACAGGCATTGTGGCTACCGCAATTTCACTTTCTGTAATGAGTGTGGCTATGATAAATACTGTAAGCGCTGCCCAAAGCGGCGGTGGAGATTATGTTTGGGATTTGGATGCAGATAGTAATTTTAGTGGTGCGTTAACGACAAATCAAATTGTTATTAGCGGAGACCTCAAATATACCGCGGGAAGTAGTAGTGATGCGTTAACCGAAGGCGATGGAGGAGATAAATACTTGCTTATGGGAGGTGGCGGTGCGGCAAATAAACGTAATTTTGAATTGCTTAATTGTGTAGCCGGAGATGTAATAACCATTACATACGGTTCGACATCGGCAAGAGATATAACCATTCAAGAAAATGGTGTGACAACTAAGACTGAAGAATTAAAATCAACCGGAGATTTTAAAAAAGCAGAGTATGTTTATACAATCCAAAATGAAACATGTGATTTGAATTTTTATTTTGAAAACAACAAATTTGGGGTTTACCAAATAGAGAGAAAATCAAATCCACAGGATACATACACAATAAGCGGCACTATAGCGGCAGGCTCGGACATTTCCAAAGACAGCATATTTCAACTTGTAAAGAATGATACAACATTTAATGCCGTTGTAAGCAAGGCAGCTACAGAAAGTGAAACCGGTACTTGGACAGCTAAGGCAAATGTAACAGCCGGTTCTCTTGCACCTGTTAGCATAGGTGACAGTTTGACTGTTGTTTCTGATGCATATGATATTGATACGACTGAGATTAATATTTCTGGCGGAGAAGGAAAAGCATTCAGCACAGATAAAGCAATAAAATTTAAAAAGATAAAATTTGTTGTGACATTATCAGCAGATGATGTAGTAGCAACAGAGTATGTAGCAGATTTTTATCTTGATTCTGCAAAAAAACTTAAAGTTTATGCAAACGGAGACGCTAACGTAACTGTAGATACAGGAAAAAGATCATTTAATACTGCCGCTGACAGAACAACTACAGAAACTGTTACAAACAGAATTAAATCAAATGGTCCCGGCAGCAAAGAAAAAAGAGCTATTTCGTTTATACCTACATCAGACGGTTCAATTTATTTCTATGCTATGGCAGGAGGAAGCTCTGGTTCCAGATATTTGAAATTAGAAAATGAAAACGGTACAGAAACTTCTGAATCAGTTGTATTAAATTCTTCTGATGTTACAGAAGTTAAATTCGATGTAAAAGCTAACACAACATATTATGTATATGCACAAGGCAATAGTGTAAATATTTATTATATCGGCTCTACAGTTGATCTCAAGTCTTTTGATACAGAAACAGTTGAAATTGCTTCAACAAAAGCAGCTATAGGCACAGACTTCTATGCAGTCGACACAGCAAATGGCAACACATATATTATCCATCCTGTACAGGCAGAGGAAATGGATTATACAAAACTTGCATTACAGGCTATTGAAGGTACTGTTGCACCTACAGATACTGTTTATACATCTATCGAATTTTCCGACGGTTCAAAACTTAATGCATCGGATTTCAACGGCGCAAAGGCTATCTATGCTGTACTTGTAACCGGTACAAATGGTGAAGCACCAAGCAAGACATTCAGTTGGGTAAATGTAGAAGCATAAGGGAGGTATAATAACAATGAAAAAAATCTATTCAACACCCGAAGTTGAGATCACAGTTATAAATTCGGCTGATGTTATTACACTTTCATCGGGCGAAGGACTGACACCAAGTAATATCAAAACCGTAGAAAAAACAGCAATTGATTTTTGATATTACCACAAAAGCCGCGGTATATGCCGCGGCTTTTTTTTAATTAATATAATAAAAGCAAAAACGAAGTTTTTGCATTAAAGTTTTTGCCCCGCTTTTTACAAAAAGCGGGTAGGGGTCTGGGGGCAAAGCCCCCAAAAATAAAAAAATAAACAAATAAAAAGCGGGTGTTACCAAAGCAACACCCACTTCAAAATCACTATTCATCCTTCAGCTGAACAAACATAATACCTTTGTCCTCAAGAGGTTCATGGTTTATTTCCACACCATGGTGCAATTCTGTTATACCATAGCGCCAATTGCCTTTTTTGTCCTGATACTTAACATTGCCCAACTCAACATCGGTTATAAACTGCAGCAAATCGATAACATCCCTGCCGCCAAACACTTTCTTATACCATACGCCTTTGATCGTCCAGTCACTGCTTGGCTCATACCGGGTCTTTCTGCCTGTAAGACCGTCAATAATGGTCATAACCTGTTGTTTCTGATTAACGTGATACTCCGTACCGTTAATCAAGCTGATAAGTATGTACTTAGCCATAACAAATTTCACTTCCTATCGTTTAGATTAAAACCAACTTACAATTATCTTCTTATAAGCCCCGTTGTCTTATAATAACTTGTAAATTTCCCTATTGATATTATATCACAAACTCGTCAATAAAAAAACATCAAATTTTTATTTTTTTATATCTTGTTAACTTTTCACAAAAAACACTTTAATTTGTTTTTGTATAAACGAAATTTTATGTTTATTTTGAACATATCCACTGTTTTTATGCCCCTGTTATAAAGAAAATTGCGTTATAAACAAGCCAAAATTAAAAATTTTTGTCAAAAGTTATCTGTATTTTGCCCTAATATTATTGAATATTAAGAATACAATCACTGTTTTTTTGCCAAATCAACGGCAAACCCCACTGCCGCTTCGGACAGTGGGAGTTGCAGTCGGGGATCATTTCTTTTTATTCGCAAATGCACTTGTGAGTGTATACCAGAAATTACCCGATAACAGTACCGACGAATACGTACCGCAGATAACGCCGACCATGATAGGCAGCGCAAATTCCTTTATATCCTCCACACCGAATATATACAGCGATAATACCGTAAGGAAAGTGGTGAACGAGGTGAAAAGACTGCGTCGTAAGGTCTGATTTACACTTGTGTCTATAAGCTCTTTATCGTCCTTTATGCGGCGTCTGTTCTCACGTACACGGTCAAATATAACGATAGATGCGTTTATGGAATAACCTAAAATCGTAAGAATGACCGCAATAAAGGTCGTGCTTAAAGGTATCCTGAAAAGCGCATAACAGCTTATAACGATAAGCGCGTCGTGTATAAGCGCTATGACTGCGCTTGAACCCGTTTTGACATCGCGGAAACGTATAGTTACATAAATAAGCATAGCTATGCAGGCAACTATTATCGAAAGAATGGCTGCGCGCTGCATCTCGCCGCTGATGGTGCCGCTTACGTCCTGAATACTGAAATCATCGGCAGAAATA
>CANRCU010000095.1 GCA_947629215.1 uncultured Clostridia bacterium | reverse complement strand
AATATACACTCGCCGTCGTTATCGACAGCTTTTATATATTAACACACTCTTTCGAGTTTGTCAACAACTTTTTTTAAAAATTTGTCAAAAAATTTTTAAAAGAAACGGAGATGGAGGGATTTGAACCCTCGCGCCGCTTTCACGACCTACTCCCTTAGCAGGGGAGCCCCTTCAGCCACTTGGGTACATCTCCAAAGCCTGATATAAGTGCTTTCGCTTCAGCACTTTATCAAGTATACAAGAAATCTTTTTAATTGTCAACAGTTTTTTGATTTTTTTTCGAAAAAATTTAAACAAAATTTTTTTCTACTATATATAGTATCAGACTTTTGCTCTAACAACTATACCTACCTTTATCGGGCTTTTTTCGGCGCATATATAGAGCCGCCGACCGCCCTGCCTCAAAATTTTATTGTAAAAATTATACATATCAGTTTCTCTTGCCAAGCTCGCAGACCTTGCCTGCATACATCGTGCGCAGTTTTTCGTCGCCGTACACCTCAAAATGCTGCCCTTTATACCTTATATTTATATAATTTACGGCAAAGAGCCTGCTGCCGAGATTTTTTTTCATATTATAAATGTAATTTATCGTCTTTATTGCATCATAGGTATGATAGCTGTGGTCATTTTCGCTGTAATGGCTGACAGCCAAATTTATCATAACGGGAACGTCCGCATTTTCAATAATATTATAAAGAAACGGATAATTTATACTGTTCGCACCAAGCGTTGCATTTACGGCAAGATAATCGACAATATCCACGCCCGCAAATTCATAAGCGGGGTCGGACATCGGCACAGCCTGCACAAGCTTTGCATTTTTGACCTTTATTCTGAACATACCCGCGCAATATCTGTAAAACTCAAGACTGCCGCTTATGCACACATACATCGGCATATTGTATTCGGCAGCCGCCTCCGCCAAAGCCATTACCCTGCCCATACCGTAACCGTCGCTCACAAGCAGCATCGGTGTTTTTCCGTTTGCATAGCATTCCAGTACCTTATCGCGCGGATATTCGTTTTTTACATTAATAAGATAAATATCGTTATCCGCACCGCAGAGTTTTTCATACTCGTCTATCCCGTCGGCATAATCGGCATTTTGAGCAATATACGCCCCGCAGATAAGCCTGTCCTCGGCGGCAATATCGGTCGTAAGCATAAAAACAAGCACAGCGGCACACAGTCGTTTCAATTTTAACTCTCCTCATCAAGACAGATATTTATTCCTTCAAGGTAATTGAGGGGATAGCCGTCCGACGGATAGAGCCGGAATTTTTCTTCAAATACGCTGTACGGTATGGATTTTCGTCCCCCGTTCTGCGCATCGTCCCAATATTTTTTCATAATTGCAAACGGAAGATAATAATACTCGTCAGCCGGCGCAAAATGCACCAGCAAAAACGCAATACCGCCCTGTTTTTCAAAGTGCTGCATAAAATCCACCTGGTGAGCATGGATATTTTGCAAGGGCAGGCGTTTTTCCATTGTTTCTTTCGCATCAAAGCATATGGCAAGCCCCTGAACAACGCCGATATAATCCACGGTCGAACGCTTGTCAAAATAAGCAAGCGTTATCTGCCCGTGCACCTTGTCAAACTCGACGGGCGTTATCGGTGTTGGTATCTTCTGTATTATTGCCACTTCGCGTTTTTTATATTCCTCATTTGTCAAATTTATTATTTCTTCAAAGGCGCTGCCGCGCAGACCTCTTGTATTCCAATAACCCATAAGTGTTTATCCTTTATATTTTTTCATCGTTTCGGCGGTATACCTCAGCACTTCGTTTTCGTCCGACAAAAATTTTTCGGCATATTCGCTGTCTATGCCCGTATTTGCCGAGGCTATGAGCGCATTTCTGACAACGGTCGCCCTACCGCGCCATGCAATCGCCGTTCCGCCGTATTTTTGTCTGAATCCGCGGTTTGTCAATTCAAAAAAATGTTTATAGCCGCTTTCTCTTTGTACTATTTTTGTTTTGCCCCTGTTTTTGGGGCATGAAAGCTGACATACATCGCAGCCGTAGACCCGTCCTCCCATGCTTTTCATCTGTTCGGGGGTCAATTTCCCCCTTTAGCTGCGTCAGATAAGAAATGCATTTTTTGTATTCGGCTTTGCCGCCGCTTAACGCCCCCGACGGGCAGGCATCAAGGCAAATACGGCATTCTCCGCAGCTGCCTACAGTCGGCATATCATAACCGTCCGCCCCATCGTCCGCTATTATATATCCTATAAAAAACATCGAGCCGAAGTTTTCGTTTATGATAAAGCCGTTTTCCCCGTAATATCCAAGTCCGCAAAGATAGGCGACATGGCGGTCGACCAAAGGTCCGGTATCCGAAAAAGCCGGACCGTTTATGCCAACGGAAATTTTCAGCTTTTCAAGCATTTCAAGAACGGTCTTGTGATAATCAACGCCCGACGCCGCTATCGAGATACCCCTGTCCGCCGCTATTTCGGCGGGATACGGACAGCCTATACAGACAATGCTTTCAGCCGCCCCGAAAGTTGCCGACGGGTCCGTTCTCTGCTGCGCCGTATATGTAACAAACGGGACGGGTTCCGAAAGAGCGTCTTTTAATTCGTCAAACTTTCGCGCAGGTGTTATGCCTGCAATAATATTATTTTCTTTTGCAAATTTCTTCAACTCTGCCCTTTTTATCATAACAAGCCCCTCTTGTAAAAAGGGGGTGTCACAAAGCGACACCCCCTTTGAATGAAATGCCTGCATTTCACTCAATTTTATTTTACCGTAACATTTTTGGTATTTTTCTGAGCAACACATTCTGCGCCGCATCTGTTATTTTTATTTTTGCAATTTGTAAAGATAATATCCTCACAATCCTCTACTTCAAACGCAGGACCGTCCGCCCCTACGACCGTTACATTGTCAAAGCTGATGCCCTTTGAATTTGCGATGAAGAAACCTTTTTGTTTCATATCCTCTATGCCCGCAAGCATGGCGGGTTTGCCTGCCACGGCATCGTCGGCAAGAGATATATAAACATTTTCAAATGTACAGTCCTCGACAAACTGTTCCGCAAGACCGTAGAAATACCCTGCAGCGGCATTCACGCCCTTACAGGTCATATTCGCAAAATGCAGACGTCTGAAAGCGGGCGTTTCCTCCGTTATAGGGTAGGGTGCTTTATCCCACACATATTTATCGTCACCGCGCGGACCGCAGAAATAGTAAAGATTGGCTATAAACGGGCAAAGCACATTTTCCATAACAACATTGTCAACGCGGATATCCTCAACGACACCACCCCTGCCTCTTCTTGATTTAAGCCTGATACCTCTGTCGGTGCCTTCAAATACGCAATTGCTTATGGTAACATTTATTATATTGCCGCTCATCTCCGACCCAAGCACAACACCGCCGTGACCGTGTACCATGGTACAATTTGAAATAGTGATATTTTTGCACGGAACACGCTCAGCCGTATCTTCGGTACCGGCTTTTACGGCGATACAATCATCGCCGACATCTATGTGACAGTTGCTTATATGCACATTTGTGCAGCTTTCGGGGTCAATACCGTCCGTATTCGGGGAATCCGACGGATTGTTTATTGTAACGTGGTCTATTGTCACATTATCGCACAAAATGGTATTTATTGTCCAGCTTGGCGAATTTTTAAGCGTAACGTCACGTATAAGCACATTTTTGCAGCCGTAAGGCGCAATAAGTTTCGGACGCGGATATTCGTTGGCTTTTTCGCGGAATATCTTCCACCAGAAAGCGCCCTGTCCGTCTATCGTGCCGTGACCCGTCACAGACACATTTTCCGCATTGTCGGCATTTATGCAGCTTGCATAGCAATCCCGCTTAACGCCCTCCCAACGTGAGGTCACAACGGGAAAATCCTTTATATCGTTGCTGAAAAGCAGCGTTGCGCCTGCCTCTATATTAAGCTCGATATTGCTTTTCAGAAAAACGGCGCCCGTCAGATAAGTACCTGCGGGTACATAGACAACGCCCCCGCCGTTTTTGACGCAGGCGTCCACGGCTTTTGCAATGGCTTCGGTACAAAGTGTTTTGCCGTCGGCAACAGCGCCGTACTCTAAGATATTTTCAATCGACATTTTCTCATCTCCTATCAAAGCGGTGATATTTTTCTCATATCAATACAAAGGATATTTTGCAACAATTTTTGCTACCCTTTCCTTTGCCTCTGCCTTATTGCCTTCAAAATCTTTGGCAACAAGACCTATTACTTTGGCAATTTCTACCATATCTTCCTCTACCATGCCGCGAGTAGTCGCTGCGGGTGTACCAAGGCGCACACCGCTTGTTGTATTCGGCTTTTCGGGGTCAAAAGGTATGGCGTTTTTATTGCAGGTGATATTTACCTCGTCAAGGCGTGTTTCAAGCTCTTTGCCCGTAATGCCTATCGGACGCAGGTCAACAAGCATAAGGTGGTTGTCCGTACCGCCCGAAACAATGTTAAAGCCTTCTTTTATCAATTCTTCGGAAAGCACCTTTGCGTTTTTCACAATTTGTTTTGCATATTCCTTAAATTCGGGCTGCAAAGCCTCTTTGAAACAAACTGCCTTTGCGGAGATAACATGCATAAGAGGACCGCCCTGAATACCGGGGAACACTGCCTTGTTTATCTTTTTGGCTATCTCTTCATCGTTTGTAAGGATAAGACCGCCGCGGGGACCTCTGAGCGTTTTATGTGTGGTCGTTGTAACAACATCGGCATAGGGTACGGGCGACGGGTGAACGCCTGCTGCGACCAGACCTGCGATATGAGCCATATCCACCATAAAATAAGCGCCCACTTCTTTTGCTATTTCCGCAAATTTGGCAAAATCTATTGTTCTTGAGTAAGCCGAAGCGCCCGCAAGGATGAGTTTAGGCTTGCATTCCAACGCGATACGGCGGACTTCGTCATAATCTATAACACCCGTATCTTCGCTTACACCGTAAGGAACAACATTGAAATATTTTCCGCTCATATTGACTTTGCTGCCGTGCGAAAGATGACCGCCGTGCGCAAGATTCATACCCATGTATGTGTCACCGGGCTGCATGAGCGCAAAGAAAACAGCCATATTCGCCTGAGCGCCCGAGTGAGGCTGAACATTTGCAAATTTAGAGCCGAACAGTTCGCAAGCGCGCGCTATCGCAAGGTTCTCGGCTATATCCACTTTCTGGCAGCCGCCGTAATAACGTTTGCCGGGATAACCTTCGGCATATTTGTTTGTCATCGGCGAACCCATGGCAGCCATAACAGCCTTTGAAACAAAGTTCTCCGACGCGATAAGCTCGATATTGCTGCGCTGACGGTCAAGCTCGGCTTCTATTGCCTCGGCTATCTCGGGGTCAATGGTTTTTACATCGTTAATGTCGTACATTTATAAATACCTCCGCAAAATGTAAATGATATTCTTTGTGATCGTTCGGAATATCACAATAATAAGTTATATTTCAATTTTATTACAAATTACACATAATGTCAAGTTTTATCGGACATCGGCAAAAAAATCACAGCATATCGGCTTTTTGCTCTGCCTCTTCAAGTATGCCCTCTACATCTGCGCCGTAAATATCCAGACCTTCGGCTGAAACAAATTTTATGTCTTTTATGCCGTAAAAGCCCGACGCAAGCGCGCTTATATATTCAAAGCCCATATTCTGCACTATCGGACCGCCCGAAGATGTGACATAATACAGTTTTTTCGCCTTGCAAAGACCTTTCGGTACACCGTTTTCGGTATAAACAAATGTAATGCCGCAGACCGTTATATTTTCCGTATATATTTTAAGCTGCGCAGGGAACGAAAGATCCCAATAAGGCGCTGCGATAACTATAATATCCGCCCGAGCAAATCTTTGCGCTTCCTCAAATTCGGGGGCGGACAAACGAGCTTTTGCAAGCAGCTCGTCACGGCGTTTCAGTCCTTCCGCATCAAGGGGTCTGCATTTATCGGGGCTGACCTCCGTTATCTCGCCGTCAAGCCGGGCAAGCAGATGTTTTGCAAGCCTGAGTGTACGCGACTCCTGCCTTACGCAAGTGTTTATAAATAAAATTTTATCCATGGGTTTTTCCTCCTCTTAAAACGTGTACTTATATTATAAACAAAAATAAGGCTTTTTTCAACAACATTCCGACTTGCCCGCCAAATGAAAAAGGGCTGCCCGCCAACCGTCAAGTCGGCAATCAGCCCTTTATCCCGCCCCGTTATCTTCGGGCGGACAGCTTAATTATGTGTCAAAGATTGTCTATGTCGGTATCAACATCAAATTCGTTTACCTCTTTCACTATGGTAAACCCTGCCACTTTTGCAAGCTCTCTGATAGTATTTTTAGATACTTTCTTACCCTGAAATTCTATCAGTTCCTCTGTTTCGCCGGTAAAAATATCAAACGGTTGAAATTTTCTCAGCACAATTTTGTCGCCGCTCGTAAAAAACTCTACACTGTCCCCAACATTCCAATCAAGATTGGTTCTGAGTTCTTTTGGTATCACTATACGACCAAGATTATCTATGGGTCTGGTTATACCGATCGGTTTCATATAAATGCACCTCCCTATCTTTTTATTTTTATCGTTTTGATTTAACAGCTTTCTATATCTATTTTATCAAAATACAAACTAAATGTAAAGTCGGATTTTTATATTTTTTATGAATAATTGTTTAAATTTTTGATTATTTTATTTAAATGGGGCGCTGTTTGATATAAATGGGCTTCGCCCCAAAGTCTGTTTTTATTTATCTAAATGGGGCGCTGCCCCATGCCCCGCCGCGCTCGCTTTTTTCTGCGAAAAAAGCTCACACGGATAAGGGCTTCGCCCCAAAAACTGTTTTACTAAACATTCTCTATAAAACCGGCAACAACATCACCCTACGGCAAACACGCAAATGTTTCTCCGTGAGGCTGTTTTTTCAGCCGAAACGGAGATCATTTACGGGGCTTGCCCATAATAAAATATTATTTTGGCTGTCCGACTTTAAAGTTTTCGCGCAAGCCTTTTTCAAAAGGCTTGCGGGGCGTGGGGCAGCGCCCCATTTATACCAACACACTTTAAAACGTTAAAACGGGGCTGCCGCAAATAGCACATTTAACGCTATTTGTGGCAGCCCCCGAGAAGAGAATATCAATATTCGGGCTCGATCAAGCCGTATTTGCCGTCTTTTCTTTTATAAACAACTGCAACCTCGTCCGTATCTGCATTGCGGAATACAAAGAAGTTATGTCCCAACAATTCCATTTCCATAACAGCTTCTTCCGCATCCATCGGTTTTACCGAAAAATGCTTTGTACGCATTATCTCAACGCCCTCATCGGCAACATTATCATCGCCGAATACGCTAAGTTCGTCACCAAAACCCGGATTTCTTTTTGCTTTGTCTTTCAGGCGTGATTTATACCTGACCATCTGGCTCTCAAGTATATCGACTATCTCGTCGATAGCAGCCATCATATCATTTTGTGTGACTTCAGCGCGCAAGATACGTTTTGGCAGTTTGACCGTTACCTCGGCTGTATTGTCAAGTCTGACAACAGTGAGTTTAACGACTGTTTCCGCATCCTCGGGGATCAACTTCGCAATTCTGTTAAGTTTTGCCGAAATCTTGTTCTGGAAGTTCTCGGTCAAATCAATATTTTTGCCAATAAATGTGTAACGCATAATCTCAACTCCTGTTCTGCTGCGGAATCAACATAAACAGTTGTTTCCGCTTATTTAAAAGAGCTTGTACGCTCTTTATACATTTAGATTTCTGCATAAAAATAAATTTTCCTTTGATATTTTTTACTAAAAACTACCAAAATTTTTAGTAAAGTTTTTTGACCGTGCCGCCGTCGTCGATAAGATACACCTGCTCCACATCGTCAATATCCGACACAAGCGCTTCCCCCGTTTTATCATCCGCTATAAAAAGCGCAGTCGAAAGCATATCCGCTATAGTGCCGTCGGTCTTTGTTATGACCGTTGTGCCTATGTGTCCGCACGCAGGCATAAGCGTTTGAGGATCTATTATATGATGCATTTTTTCGCCGTTATACATATAATATCGCTGATAATCGCCCGCCGAGGAAAGACAGCCGTTGTCTATCTCCACGACCTCAAGTA
>CANRCU010000094.1 GCA_947629215.1 uncultured Clostridia bacterium | reverse complement strand
CGCGGTGTCGCAGGCGTGCAGGGTGATTATCATACCGATCTTACCGTCTATATTATCAATATCGGCAATATCTTTGTTATAAAATGCAAGTTTTTCAAATCCGAATTTTTTTGCAAGCAGGTCACAATGCTCTACAACGTCTTTTTTAAGGTCAAACCCCATTATATTGATGTTTTTGTTTTTTATTATGTTGAGATAATGATACATTGCAAAGGTAAGATAGCTTTTCCCGCAACCCATATCAACAATGGTGCAGCCGTCGGGTATATGTTTTTCGACATCGGCAAGCATTTCAAGAAAACGGTTTATCTGGCGGTATTTTTTTTGCATGCTGCTCAGAACGTTACCGTTTTCGTCCATCAGCCCAAGCTGTATCATCCATGGGACAGCCTCGTCTTTTAAAATATAATTTTTGCGTCTGTTATGCTCTTTTTTTGAAAATACGCTGTAATTTACATTTTCTTTGACACCTGTTATTTTGAATAATTTGTCCTTATTCATAAGGATAGTCAGCGTATAATTGCCCGTAACGGAGCATTGTTTGAACCCGTGTTCCTGCATATGCGAAAGGATAGAGGGCAGCAGAGCCGAAAATTCAAGATTTTCATGAAAGACCTTGTTATCGGAAAATTTTTCAAGTTTGTATATTATTTTGCCGTTTATTTCTATCTTTTCCGCTTTTATTTTTTTTAAGCTCTGATTTTTCTTTGCGGGGTTGCTTATGACAGCCGTTTCAATATCGGTCAGCAATTCGCCCAGCTTTAAAAGCGCGTTTTCTTTGTTGTCCATTTTATTACCTCTTTAGCGGTTTTCTGTCGGTCAAAGACAGTATAACATAATTTTAGGTCAATGTAAATCTTGTTTGATATAAAAATTCGGAAATATCCGCCAAAGTTTGAGATTTAAGTTTACAAGTCGAAAAAAGAAAAAACTCAAACCTTTGGCGGAATGAGTTTTGACCGAATAAATTCCAGATGGTTGGTGTAAACACAGCAGGAAAATTATTGACTGTTAAGTTGTTCCATTGCAAGCGCAATAAGTTTGTTTTTCTTTTCCTCGCTTATGGGTCTGCCTTTTGGCATTTTAAAAGCCATTATTATAGGCAGTATCTCGTTTGGCTTTTTGCCGTTTATCCTGTTGTAAAGCGCTTTTAGAGCATCAGCCTGTTGAGGTTCGAGCCCTTCGAGCAATTCTTTTTCCAAAGCGTTTTCATTCAAAATATCCGTCCTCCCTTAACCTGTCCATGAAACGGTTTCCATTATTTCTTTTATTTCGGTCAGCTTTATAAACAGATCCAGCATTTGCCGATGATGCGGATCAAATTCTTCTCTCAGCTCATTCAGCATTTTTCTGCGGTCGTTTTTGAGCTGTTTGTTTTCGTCGGATATTCTTGTGTAACTTTGCAGCAGCCTGTTTATCGTTATTGCTTTAAGCACTATGCCAAGATTTCTTTGCAGTTGTGTGTCTATGTACGGCAGCACCGTGCGAAAAACGCTCTCGGCTGTTGCGCCTTTTTTGTCAAGCGACGAAAATGCCGTCAAAAGCCCTATTGTTTTTTCGATGCCGCTGTCAAAATATTGGCTGTCATCCAAAAAAGACCACCTCCCCAAGCGTTCAAAACCGTAAATATCTGTGTGCGGTTTTAGTAAAATATACTCGGGGAAGCGGTCTTATATTACATTATTTTTCAAATAACAGTCAGTTTGATGTTATTTTTTATTTCTTCGTCCGTGAGCAGGTACAATTCGTCAAGCATACTGTTTGCATAATTTGCCATGCCCTTTGAGCAGTCGGCAAATTCACCGCATAAACCAAGTATGACCGCCGCAGCGACACAGCCCGAAAAGGCGTCCGAAACCGACATATAAGTCGCCGCAAGCACATTCAGTATACAGCCTGTTCCCGTCACGAGCGACATTTCGGGGCGTCCGTTTTTGACAAGAGCCGTTTTTTTGCCGTCCGATATTATATCGGTGCTGCCGCTTGACATTGCGACACAGCGGTATTTTTCAGCCAATTGTTTTACGGCGGCGATATTTTCCCGTATATTTTCTGTCTTGTCTTTTATGTCAATGCCGATGGTTTCGGTTTTTATGCCGATAAGAGCCTTTATTTCGGCAATATTGCCTTTAATGGCTGAAATATGCGTTTTGCCGAGCAGCTTGTTTATGTAATCCAGTCTGAGCGTACTGCAAGTTACACCTACTGCGTCTATTATGGATAAAATATTATTATCCTGTGCTGTTTGCGCCGCCGACGCTATGGAAACCATTCTTGCATCGGTTATATTTGCGATATTGAGCGCAAGAGCATTGGCGGCCTTTGTTATCTCGCATACCTCGTCGGGGTGTTCCGCCATCATCGGTTTACCGCCTGCCGACAACACAAAATTTGCGCAGGCGTTGATAGATATAGGGTTTGTGATAGCATGTATCAAAGGTGAGTTTTCTTTTACTTTTTTTCTTATATCCAAAATTTTGCCAAGCATTTTTATCCCTTTATCTTTTTAGAATTGCTTATATAATATATTATGCCGATAATTACAAAAATCAAAAATGTCAGCAACGGCATAAACATGGCAAGACCGCTTGTTTGCATAAATATTTTTTTCACAAGCACAAGCACCGCAAGATAAGCAATGCAGCCTATAAAGCATATGCCGGCGGCGTCCGTAAATACGGTGTTTTTTGTATCGTATACTTTACTGCCGAGAGCTTGCTGAAATTTTGCAAGCAGACCTGCGGCAATAAGTTGTTTTAAAAAAATAAATGCAATGCTGCCGCCTATGAGTGTGCCTGCGATAAAACTCGGTACATAGAAAAACCATGTCAAATCGTTATATCCCCAGAAGTATGTCATGACAGGGTAGCTCACAATTGCGCCTATAATACCAGTGCCTATGATCTCGCCTATAACGGCAAATATAAGTTTGCCTTTTGAAAGACGATAAAGCGCGCCCGATAAAAAAGCGCCGAATACAGCGCCTGTCAATGCAAGCGGCGGTATAGCCATCAATGTCATACGCAAAATACCTATAATAAACGCGCATAACAACGCATACCACGGACCAAGCAGCACCGCGCAGACAATATTTATCAGATGTGCCATCGGACACATACCTTCCACACGAAGCAGGGGCGATATTACCACTCCAAGCGCTATCAACATAGCAAGCACAGACATTTTCAATGATTTTTTGTTTGTCATAAGAACCCTCTTTTCGATAAGTTTTCGCGCCGTCTGACATCGGCGCGGTATAAGCCGTTTAAGCGGTTTATACAATAAAAAAGTGTATACCCGTTTTTGTATACACAACTCAAATTACATATACCGTTCTATGTAAAGCTGTGAAGATATACAAAAACATCTTTGCGGTCGATACTCAAAAGTATCCTCTCAATCCGAAACACGGACTCCCTCGCTGTACATAGTCGATACGGAATATATCGAAAAGTTTCAGGACGCTCCTCCTCAAACAAATTCATTATAATCTTATAAAGCTGTTTTGTCAATATATTTTCAAAAAATTGCAGAAATAAGATGGGTCATTGTTTTGCGTTCTATTTTATACCGAAAATAATTTTTGATACGGTCGTTGCAAGCCTTTGTGACAAATGCTTGACCGTTTTAAAAAAAAATGGTAAAATATAAATATAATATCTTATCAACAAGTAAGACTTTGCCTTTTATGTGGTATATACCGACTGTTGTGTCGGACAGGACAAAAATCAATAAGGGGAAATAACCGATGATAAAATATGAAGATGCCTTAAAAATTGCTAAAACATATCATAATGATATAAATATATGTACCGAATACAGCAATGCTTATATATTCGGTTGGGACGATGACGAACACAATGAGATCGGGTTGTCACCTGTTGTTGTTTTAAAAGAAAACGGCAAGGCAGTAACAATGTCTTGGTATATATTGCATGTTCACGGCAAAGAGGTCGGGAGTTTTAAAATATAAAAGAATGATCAAACAGTCTGACCATTGACAAAGCAGTGTACAGAATGTGATATTTTATCGGTAGGCAGGTCTATACAAAAAGTATCTGCAATATCTTTGACCGAATTTTTCCCGAAAAGGGACAGAAAAATTTTGTGGGGGATTTAACAATGAAAATCGGCATTTTGGGTTTTGGGCTTATAGGCGGCTCTATTGCAAAGGCTTTGAAAAACAAAACGGAAGTTGAGATAGTGGCATACAGCCGCAGTGAACAGCCGCTTATAAACGGTGTGAACGAGGGCGTTTTGTCGGGGTATTCCACAACGGATATAGGCATATTCAACGGCTGCCGTTATATTTTTATATGTACGCCCGTTGACCGTATACCCGGCTATGTTGAGCAGCTTGTAAAGACGGTCGGCAAAGACTGTATTTTTACGGATGTCGGCAGCACAAAATATGAGATATACAAACGTATGTCACAACTGCACGGCATAAAATTTATTGCGGGTCACCCGATGGCGGGTTCGGAAAAGACGGGTTTTGCAGCCGCAAGCGAGCATTTGTACGAAAATGCTTATTATATAATTTCGCCTAACGATAATATTACCGATGACGAGCTTTCCGAGTTTATCGGGCTTGTAAAAGCGATGGGCGCTCTGCCGCTGAGTATTGACCCGAAACATCATGATTTTGTTGTTGCGGCTGTCAGTCATGTGCCGCATATAATAGCGTCGGCGCTTGTCAATACGGTCAGAAGTCTTGACGATGAGAGGCAGCTTATGCATACGGTCGCGGCAGGCGGTTTCAAGGATATAACAAGAATAGCAAGCTCAAGCCCCGAAGTCTGGAGCAGTATTTGTTTTGAAAACAAGGACGAGATATTGAAAGTTATGTCCGAGTTTGCAAAAGTTTTTGACAGTTACCGCAGCAATATCGAGGCGGAGGATAAGACTGAGCTTTATGACAGGTTTGACACGGCGAAACATTACCGCGATACCTTCACTCAAAAGCGAACGACCGACGATTATCACAGCTTGCTTGTGGATATAGAGGACGTACAGGGCATACTTGCTCAGATAGTTACTTTGCTGAGCAGCAGCGGTGTGGATATAAAAAATATCGGTATAGTAAACAACCGCGAATATGCCGACGGCGTATTGCAAATTGTTTTTGCGCGGAAAGAAGACCTGGAAACCAGCGCAAAGCTGCTTGAACGCAGGGGTTACAAATATTACAGATAAGAAAGGGAAAACAATGGATATTACAATAAAGCCTATTGATAAAATAAATGCAAAAATAACGGTGCCGGGGGATAAATCTATTTCTCACCGCGCTGTCATGTTCGGGAGTATTGCCTGCGGAGATACTGAAATTTCGGGCTTTCTGACGGGTGACGACTGTATGTCGACTATATCCTGTTTTAAAAAATTGGGTATCGACATAGAAGTAAACGGCGAAAATGTCGTTGTTCACGGGAAAGGGCTGCACGGGCTTTCGGAACCGGACGGACTTTTGGACGTTGGCAACAGCGGCACGACTATACGCCTTATATCGGGGCTGTTGGCAGGTCAGAAATTTGTCAGCAGACTAAACGGCGATGCATCTATTCAAAAAAGACCGATGAACCGTGTTATAAAGCCGCTTTCGCAGATGGGTGCAAATATAAAGAGTACCAATAACGGCTATGCGCCGCTTGAAATAACGGGTACAGAGCTTAAAGGCACAGAATATCATATGCCCGTTGCAAGCGCTCAGGTAAAATCGGCTATATTGCTTGCCTCGCTTTATGCCGAGGGTGAAACGACCGTAATTGAGGATATGCCTTCAAGGGATCATACCGAGATAATGCTGAATTATTTTGGCGCGGATATAAAAAACACAGGCGGAAGAATAACTTCAAGACCCGTTAAAGAACTTTATGGTAAACCGCTGACCGTGCCGGGGGATATTTCTTCGGCTGCATTTTTCATTGCCGCAGGGCTTCTGACCCCCGATTCCGAAATAACGATAACAAATGTGGGCATAAACAAGACCCGCACGGGCATAATCGACGCTTTGCTGGAAATGGGCGCCGATATAAGTATAATAAATGAACGCTCGGCAGGGGGAGAACCCGTAGGCGATTTAATTGTAAGAACATCCGAGTTGAAAGCCATAACATTAAGCGGCGATATAATACCGAGAATGATAGATGAAATACCCGTTTTTGTCGCAGCTGCGCTTGCGGCTGAAGGTACTACCGTTATAAAGGACGCTCAGGAACTGAAGGTAAAAGAAAGCAACAGAATAGCGACCGTTATTGAGGAATTTGGAAAAATGGGCGCAAAAATAACCGAGACCGACGACGGAATGATAATAAACGGCAAACAGGAACTTAAAGGGAACACCGTTTACAGTCACCTTGACCACAGAATAGCAATGTCGCTTGCGGTCGCTGCGCTGAACGCCAAGGGAGATACCGTTATCACCGACGCGGATTGTGTGGGTATATCTTTCCCCAATTTTTACGAACTGCTTGACAGTCTTAGAAAATAATCTGTAAAAAAACCGAAAACGGTTATAATATAAAAAGAAAGGAGCTGTATAATTTATGGCAAACAAGTATGAAGGAACAAAGACGGAGCAAAATCTGAAAGCTGCTTTTTCGGGTGAATCCGAGGCAAGAAACAAGTACACATATTTTGCATCGGTCGCTAAGAAAGAGGGTTATGAACAAATTTCGGCGCTGTTTTTGAAAACTGCCGAAAACGAAAAGGAACACGCTAAAATGTGGTTCAAAGAGCTTCAGGGTATAGGAAACACCGAAGAAAACCTGAAAAGCGCTGCCGACGGTGAAAACTATGAGTGGACCGATATGTATGAGAATTTTGCAAAAACGGCTGAAGAAGAGGGCTTTACCGCTCTTGCGGCAAAATTCCGCAGTGTTGCGGCTATAGAAAAGCATCACGAGGAAAGATACCGCAAACTTCTGCAAAATATCGAAACAGCGCAGGTATTTGAAAAAAGCGAAGTTAAAATATGGGAATGCCGCAATTGCGGTCATATAGTTGTGGGAACAAAAGCTCCCAAGGCTTGTCCCGTATGCGCGCATCCTCAAAGTTTCTTTGAAATAAGCGCAGAAAATTATTGATAAAACCAAAAAGCGGCTGAGAGAAAAACTCTTCTGCCGCTTTTTTGCCGTCATTTTTCTGTCGGCAATTCGATAATTGCGGTAAAGCCGTTTTCGTTTTGGATACTCAGTTTTCCGCCGTGCGCATTGACTATCTTCCATACCAGCGGCAGCCCAAGTCCGTGAGCCGACCTTGGCATTTTATTTATATTTTCGGTTATGTTTTCGGGCGCGCCACAGCCGTTGTCGCTTATTTTCACAAAGACTTTGTCGCCATTTGCATACTGTTTTATTTTTATGTCACAACCGTTTTCATTGTGTATGATACTGTTGTTTATTATGTTAAAAAGCGCTCTTGCGATAAGGCTTTCATCGGCTTTTATTTCGACTTCCTCATTTTTGAGTTCAAGCTCGACGGTATATTTTTCGCTTGCAATATCGTTCATTATATCCGCCGCAGTCTGTCTTATCACAGGGCATAATTTTAAATTTTTTGTCTTTATCGGCTGCATATCGTATTCGAGCGAAGATATAAGTTCCATATCCTCTATAAGTTTTTCTATCTTGAATATCAGACGCTTTATAAGCGACGCTTTTTGTCTGTATGCCTGCGGTATATCGGCATGTTCTATGACTTCCGCGCTGCCTGCCGCAACGAAAAGAGGTGTGCGTATGTCGTGAGATATGCCTGTTATCCACTCGTTACGGGCATTATCCCTTATTTCAAGAAGTTTGTTTTTTCTTTCAATTGCTTTTGATGTGCTGTTTATGTTTTTGCAAATTTCTTTGAATATCCCTGTTTCGGGCAACGTGACCGCATTTTCGCTTTTAAGGTATGTTATGCCGTCAAAAACCATTTTTAGCCGTTTATACAGCCGTTTGCCGAATATAAACGAAAAAAATAACGCAAGCAGAAGATTTGCAGCCATTATCCCTATTATTTTCTTAGGAAGGGTGGCAAACCAATCGTTTGAATAGTTAAGGTCATACTTGGCGACCGAATTTTTAGGCAGACCGAGTATGTATATACCGTTGTCCTCTATTCT
>CANRCU010000093.1 GCA_947629215.1 uncultured Clostridia bacterium | reverse complement strand
TTATGTCGCGGTGCGCGATATTCTGCTTATGAATAACCTCCAGCGCGGACGAAAGCCGTGCATACCATTTTACAACCTGCTGCTGAGAAAAACGCTGATTTCGGGCAATAAGCTTATCGAAACTTGTGCCGTCCACAAACTCCATTACCGTGTAAACGCGGTCGTTTTCAACAAAGAAGTCCAGCACCTGCGGCAGATAAATGCTCTTGACGTTTTTAAGAGCCTCCACCTCGTTTCGCTGGGTTTCAATGCTGTCCTTTGTGCCGCGCCGAAGCTCCTTGATGACGACATATTTCTGCAAATGCGTATGCCATGCCTTGTAAACGACGCCTCCGCCGCCCGAACCGAGTTCTCCCTCGATTTTATAAAGCGAATTCAAAAAATTCGTTTCATTGCTCATATTTTCATCCTCTAAAAAACATTATAAGCCGTTTGCCGTATTTACTGCTCTTGATTGTATATATTTATACTCCATTTTGACGTATTTCAAGAACGACACATACGACTCCAAAGACTTGCAAAATTTCGAATACGTTGAGCCATTATCAACAGCCTTATCCCATTGTTTCTCGAACTGTTCCATGTCGGGACCGCTGCAATTCTGCATAAGAATGTCGATTTCATTTTGTGCAGTTGCCATATTCTTTTTTAATTGCTCAATATATTTTTCAATTTCGGATATAGACTTATCTAATATTGTGAAATTCACTTCAACATATCCATAATTATTTGCCACAACCGGTTCACCTCCATTACTTAAACATATCTACTAATGACGTATTTTTTTCTTCATTCTCCTCATGCCCCTCTCCGATATAAGCAAGAAGATAATTCACATATGTGTCAATAACATCGTATCTCTTCTCTGACAATTCTTTGATCTTATCAAAATTCCCAATAGTATGATCTGCAGCATTGCCTTGCCAAGATGTCTTGAGATCTGAGACAACCGACTTAACCGCTTCAAATTCATCTCTGATTTGGCAATTCAAATTTTTCAGATTGTTAGCAACGATGCGTACCAAATCAGTATTCATTGTTTCGATTATTGAATTGAAATCAGACATTGTTATCACCTTCTTCGGAATTGTTTTTTTGATTTTCCTTCGCATATTTTATCACTGCAGCCATTGATGTGAAATCATCGTCCATGTATCCTGTATGTAAAACCTTGTAAATGTCCCCTTGGTTAAAGAAAAAGAACATACGATTATCATACACTCCCATGGGATATCTAATTGCAGTATAATCTCCGCTATCCCCCTGGTTATTTGTCGGAAAGTAACCAACAATCATAAATTTCACCTTGCTGTCCTCTTGCAGTGACACAACAGTACCTATCGGTAAAACGCCATTCATAAAACAACCTCCATATCCAAAGCTTTTGCTTGTATTTTTTAAAACAAACTACCGAAAAAATCTCCAACTGCATTTGCAGCTTTGCCAATCCCCTTTCTAATTCCACCTACAACGGTATTATACCCGCTGACAATGCCGTCTTTAACACCATCCACCATAATTGCAAATCCGCTTTTCCAGCCTTCCCAATCAGAATTTTCTTTGATTTCATTGTATAATCTTTTTACCGAATCTGTTACTGCGGCAAAACCTTTTTTGTCCGAAACATTCTCGTATGCCTCTTGAAGGTCAAAACCAACGACAGACGATATGGTTTTTGCCGGAATATACGCAATTGCAAGTGTGGTATTATTGCATACAGTATCGTTAAAGACATCCAACGCTGATGTCGCAAAGACATCCCAATAAACCTCGGACACTTCGCTGTTTTCCTGAATGCTGTCTATAAAATTAAGTGTCATATGTTTAGCGTACGATAATAATAAACCTCTCCCAAAACCCGCAGTACTCCCGGGAGTTTCAAAAAAGCCTTTAAACTCATTATCTTTTTTAAAGGCATCAAATGCGGCACTTATTATGCCTTTTCCGCTTTCGTTCATTTTATCCATATCTTTTGTTACGAGTGCATAAGAGTAGTTTACCATATTATTTAAAGTATCAATGGCTTTAATAAAGTCAAAACCGTCTTTTATCGGTTCCGGCCAAATAATTTCTTCTGTTCCCGGTAACCATTCATAGTATTCTTTTATTTTGGAGATATCTTTACGCAAAGAATTTAACCACTTTATTGCGGCATCCTTTTTTTCAATTGTAGTGCCATCTCCGTTAATTATTTCCATGTACTCTGTTATTATCGGGTTAGTGTGTTCTTCCAAAAAAGCTTCAATGGCTTCACCGTACAAGCGGCTATCAGAGTTTCCGATAAAACCGATTTGGCTTATATGAGCAACCGTAAAACTTATGTTTATTGGATTTTCCGATAATAATATTTCTTCAACCAATTGAAAATCATTTGCCGTTTGCTCAAGATAAGATTTGCAAGCACCAAGCTTTTTGCTATAACAGGTTAGTGCATCGGATTGAATGAGTTTCCGTAAATCAAGAAGTCCAACCTGACAATAGAGCGATTTAATTCGTTTATCCAGTTCCAAAACCTCACAATTAACGCGACCAATTCGATCTGCATAACCATTCAAACGGTGGATATTAAGTTCTATGTTGCTCATTATGTTTCTCCTTCGTAATGTACAGTGTCTCTGTTGGCATTATAAAATATAATGCCAACAGTCTCAAACAAAGTCGGTACTCATAGTACATCTTCATCGACAATACCTTGTACACTTACACCTTATCTCTGCAAAATGCCGATGCTTTTTAAGGTTCTACTCCTCGTTAGTCGAAAGCAAATCATTTCTGATTTTATCAATCTTATCTTTAAACGCAAACTGTTCTTCATCTTGATAACCAACCGAATAAATTTTCTCAATCTGATTGTTATTAAATAAGAATGTTTTGTCCGGACCCATATACCCTTCGGGATAATAGCAAGCGGAATAATCCCAAATTACCTCATCGCCTTCTCGCACTTGCTTTTGCAAGACACCAATTACCATAACCCTTTTCTGACTATTCTTCAGCAAAACAACAGTTCCTATCGGAAGCAAACCCTTAAACATAAAAATACCCCTTTCAATGTTAAAAAATACGTCTATTTGGCTAAACGCCAAAGAAATTAGCGATATTATCGCCAACGTCATTAAAAAAGTCACCCACGCCATCTGCAACACCCGAAACAGTGTTTATCGTTTCATCCCAAGCACTGGAAGCAAAATCAATAACTGTATCAACTGTGCCCGAAATATCAACTTCAAAACCCACATCAAACCCCACGCCAATAGCACCACCAATATCAACTTTGAATTTTCCATCTGTAAACCCAAAGTCTGCATGAGCTCCTAAACCAGCCTTCAATCCGCCTGTGAATCCGAGATCAACACCAAGAACAGATATTCCACCTGATCCGGACACTTCGGCAGCAATCACCTCAGCATCCAGTCCAACATAAATTTCTTTTCTATTAAGAGCTAATTTACCTTTCACCTCAGCTGTTAACGTTTCAGCTTCAATGCTACCATATAATCCCCAAAAATTGTTGTCCTCACCTAACCCGATTCTTCCATCAGCACTCACCTGTATATATGCAAAACTCGTTCCTATCTCAGCAGAAACACTTGGAGAACATATCTTTTTCCCTTTTTTATCAAATACATACAACCCTGCTGATGCAGACGAATGAAATTGTTCATAGTGCAATATTTTTAAATTTAACGCACCTGTAGCAAAACCAGCATCACCAGTTAAACTTTCATCCAGAACATTATGTTCTATAGTTTTTTCTACCGTTGCATCTAATATAGTACCCTTAGGATTATCATAAAAATCATCATTAGGAAGATTGTCTACAACATTCTTTTTATCTTGCTCTATAATGCGTTTTACTTTTTTGTTTTTATAGTTACCATATTGGGGAGAAGCAGATAATAAAGTGTTATCATCGTCGTACTCTAAAGTTCCATCCCAAAATGATTTTTTTGCCGCCTCTGCCTCACCAAATCCAATCAGGCCGTTCCCCATTGCACCATTAAGAATTATCCGAACGAGCTTTTGTTCCAGAGTCCAATACTTATTTGGTAAAATGGGATTTTTCTTAAAAGAATGACTCGTTTTTAAAATCGAAGAAGGAATATTTGAAATACTGGACTCAAAAATATCAAAATCACTTGCAGTTTGCTCAAGATAAGATTTGCAAGCACCAAGCTTTTTGCTATAACAGGTTAGTGCATCGGATTGAATAAGATTCCATAAATCAGTCCAACCCACCATACCGTATAACGAGGTCAAGCGTCCATCTAAACGTGAGATTCTGCCACAAATATTAGCTATTCGCTGAGCATAATTATTAAGGTTATAAATGCTTATAGCTATATTGTCCATACTCGTATCCTTCCTCGTGATAAATTCTACTCAAACCCTTCAACGACTGACGTAGTGTCAATATTGATGAGTTTTCTGCGAACGGAATAATAGTGTGATAATATCAAATCAATAGTGTCCGCACATTTTTCGTTACCAATTCCTGCAAAATCCTTTCTTATCCCGGATGATATGCTTTCAAGTTCAGATATTATTGAATTCAGTTCGCTCTTGATTTCCGCTAATTCTGCATATGAATAAGATTTCACAATGTCACCCCCATAATATGACAGTATACCGTTTACATTAGAATATCCTGCATCATTCCCCGCTGCCATTGACAGCAGGGATGATATTAAAGCCTAAAACAATTTTACTTAAACGCGTCCGCAAGCGTGGTGTTTGCCTGCTCGGTCTGCGAATACTGGTCGGACACGTTCGTCCGCAAAAACTTAACATACTGGTCAAGTACGTCATAGTACTGCTGAAAATACTTGTTTGAAAACTCCGTATAGGACGCGCGGGTTTCGTCAGCCGCTTTGCCCGTCCAGGCTGCCGAAAGGGAGTCGATTGCCTGCTTGGTGTTTTCGAGAAGCTCTTTAAGGTTGTTGTTGTCGCTCTCAATCTGACTTGCAATCGACAAAACCTGATCGGTGTCCAGTGTAATCTGAATTTGCTGTGCCATAATATACCTCCTTAGTTCGCCAGTTTTTTCACGCCTGCGATGTTGTTTTCAACGGTCGCTTCGTAGTTGCCTGCCTGCTGGTCAAGAGCCTGCGCAGACTGTTTGATGTGTTCGGTCATTGCCTTAAGTTCCTCAAGGAAGCCGTTGATTTGCTCTACATAAGCAAGATTATCCGGAGCCTTCCATGCGTCGCCCATTGTGCTTGCCGTATTCAGCAGACGGGTGTAAACAGAGGTGTACTCCCCCGCCAACTGCGAGAGCTTCTGTGCGACGCTCCGCATTTCGCCTGTATCAGCCGTAAGTTTCATTTTTTATCCTCCTGTGTAAGTTATATTTTCAACGCATTTTCTGCGCTGAAGTCAGATAAGAATAAGCCGCGACGAGTTTCGTATGCCCGCGTCATATACGGTGATATTGCGGTTCAAAACCTCGCCGTTTTCGGCGTTTATCAGCACCGTGTCCGCTGTTCCCGTGAAATTGCCGTCTGACAGCGATGAAACGATGTGAACAAGCAAGTAAGCCGCCTCGCCTATCAGCTTTCCCGCGGGAAGATATGCGTCGAAATGCTCGCCGCTTGCGGGCAAATATATGTCTACAAGATATTTTGTCATAAAAACCCCTCCCGCTATTGCAAAAATTTGACAAGCACAGCCGCCGCCTGCTTTACAACAAATCCAAACCCCTGTTCAGGCTCGGAAGTGAACTCCTGCGGCTTGTTCTTGACGGTCAGCCTGAACTGCGAATTAAGTCCTCCGCCGACCCAGATCCCCGAATTTCCGCTGATGTGCTGTTTGTACCAGTTTTCGGCGGTGAACGGCGAAAGCGCGCTCAGCACCTCGCAAATCAAAAAACGAATGTTGTACTCCCCCGCGCATTTCCACATGGCAATCTGCAGGCGGTTGAACGGCGTGTCGTCGGAGGCTTCCTTTGCCTCGTCGGAAACCTTGAACCGCTCCAGCGCGGATTTCAGCGCGGACACCGACTGAACCACCACGAAAAGCGGCTCGTACTGCGGCGCGGGTTCGCCTTTCGCGAGTTTATCCTTGTAGTCGTTGTTCCTGCGAAGCACCTCGGCGTAAATCTCACTTACGGCGTTCACACATACCTGCGGGTCGTTATACACCCGAAGCCGTTCGGAGCTTTTCGCGGAGCATTTTCCCTCGGGCGACAGCACCAGCGTCCTGATTTTGCATTTTTCGGCAATCAGCCCCGCAAGCGCGTCCGAAAGTTCCTGCCAATCCCCGCTTGCCGACAGCAAAGGCGAAATTACGCTTTCCGAAAAGTCAAAATACGCCACTTCAAGCGACGCTTTTTCCACGCCCACGGGCACTCTCGACAAATCGCCCTGCTGTGCGAACGGTGCTAAAAATTCCTCGGTCACTTTTTCGGGCAGGACAGGCACTTTCTGCGCCTTGAATTCCGCGTAAACCTCGGCGAGTTTCGCGCAGAATTTCCGAATTGCGGGGTAGGGCGGATTTGCGTCGGTAATGCTCGCAGTCTGGAATTCAACCACGGTGTCCTTGTCAAGCCGCAGAATTCCGCGCCCCTTGAATTTTTCGGGGTACAGCCCTTCGGTTTTCCCGACAACCGTCGAATAATCGTCCGCGCTGTTCATCTGCAGGCAGTACATCAGCTTGAAATTCTGCATCATATTAAACCGCACGTTGTTAGTCCCCGTGCAGGCTAACACGAAGTAAATCCCGTACTTCGTACCCTCTCGCGTGAGGTAGTTAATGTCCCCGAGCCGCTCCTCGAACAGCTCCGAAAACGCCGCGAAGTTGTTAATCATAACGATAATATTCGGCTGTGTTTTTTCAGCCTGAAGATTGTACTGTTCAAGGCTTCCCCCGAACCCGGACAGAATTTTCTTGCGGGTCTCGATTTTGCCGAAAAGCAGTTTAAACAGATTGTCAACTTTTTCGGTTTCGTAGGACAAAATCACATCGCCGATAAACGGGCTTTCGGAAAACGCCGTAAACGTCTCCGCGCCGAAATCCATTATGTAAATATTGACCTCGGACGGCTTGTGTTCGCGCATAAGCGAGTAGCACATCGCCTCTAAAAACATCGCTTTTCCGTTGCCTGCGGAGCCGTAAACGATAGCGTTTCCGTCCGCCGTCAGCGGCACGCGAAGCACACCCTGACGCTGGTGCGCGGGGTCGTCAAATTCCCCGACAATGGGAGCTAACTGAAACTTTCCGCACTCCGAACCCTTGTATTTTTCGGCAAGCCTGTCGACGTAAATCATCGGCGAAATCGGGTCAAGCCACATCTTCCACCGCGTGATTTTTTCTTCCTCGCAGTATTTCGCAATGTAGTTTGTGATAACGTCCAGTTGCTTTGGCGGGTCGGAAAACTCCGCGAAACGGTTGGTGTTCGCCTCCGCAATAACCCGCCCGTTGGTGTTTATAACCGCCACGGCGTCGCCGCGGTCCCTGATGGTCTTTTGAGAGGGGTAATACGGCGCGCCCGCCCAGGCTGACTGACCTATTTCAAACAGCTCGTCGTAACCCACCTGCAGATAAAACCGCCCCGTGTCCACCAATGCCGCCGCGTCGGGTCGCCCGAGCATTTCACGGCTGTCACCGCTGTCCTGGACTTTCAGGCAGATTTTGAAACGGCTGTTTGAGCGAATTTGGTCGTCCACAACGCCGCCGGGTTTCTGCGTTGCAAGAATTAAATGCACGCCAAGGCTTCGCCCTACTCGCGCGGTACTCGTAAGCTCGGTCATAAAATCGGGCTGTTCTTTTTTGAGTTCCGCAAACTCGTCGGAGATAATCAGCAGGTGCGGGAGCGGCTCGCTTACCTTGCCCTCGCGGTACAGTTTCTGGTATTTGTAGATGTCGATGTTACTCACGTTGTGCTTAATCGACGTGTCGCGGAAGATTTTCTCGCGGCGGTGAAGTTCGCTTCGCATAGACGACAGCGACCGCTTTATGCCGTTTCCGTCGAGGTTTGTGATAACGCCCGCCGTGTGGGGGATATTCTCAAACGATTTCGCCATACCGCCGCCCTTGTAGTCGATAAGGATAAACGCAACTTCGCAGGGGTGAAAATTCACCGCCATTGACAAAATATAGGAAATGATGAACTCGCTCTTGCCCGACCCCGTCATACCCGCAACCAAGCCGTGCGGACCGTGCGCGCGTTCGTGCAAATCCAGCTCGAACG
>CANRCU010000092.1 GCA_947629215.1 uncultured Clostridia bacterium | reverse complement strand
TCGCCTTTGCGCTCTCTACTGCGTTGCTCGCTGTTTCGGCGCTGTCCTCCAAGGTCTTTTCGTTGAAAAGGTCAAGGCTTTCCTGTGCCTGTTCAAGAGATGTTTCTGCTGTATTGTAAGCGTTTTCTGCCTGCGAATATGCGTTTTCTGCCTGTGTATAAGCCAATCTTGCCTGTTCAAGCGCATTTTTTGCCTGCGTATATCCAAGCTCTACGGCATCAAAGTCGCTTTTTGTGATAACACCGCCGTCATACATTATCTTATAATCATTGTATTTTTTTGAAGTATCATTGAAAGCATTCTGGGCGTTATCAAGACTTATCTTAGTTGTTTCAACGCTCTTTGATGCATTTTCGCGGCTTATCTTTGCATTGTCAAGACCTGTTTTTGCATTTTTAACGGCTGTTTCCATAGAAAGCCTTTGCGTTGCCGTCTGACCGCCGTCGCTGACTTGTTTAAGCCCCGTTTCGGCGCTGTGTACACCTGCCTCGGCTATCTTTAAAGACGCCTCGGTAGTAGATATCTGATCTTTTATATCTTTATCGTCAAGCACAAGCAGCACCTGACCTTTTTTTACCGTGTCGCCGACATCCACAAGCACTTCTTTTGCCTGCGCCGAAAGTTTGGACACCACATTGACCGTGTCATTTGCAGCCACTTTGCCGACATATGTTACGGATGTTGAAATAGACGACGGTTCGGCAGCCATTACCTCAACCGGTATGGCAGCAGCCGTTTCTGCCTGTACAGCAGCCGTTTCTTCGGCTTTATCTCCCGAACAAGCGCTGAGCGCCATTACGGCAGCAAGTAATAAAGGTATGCATCTCAGTTTCTTTTTCATTATTTATTTCCCTCCGCTTTGATATATTTTACTACATTATCAAAATGTTCAATGCCCTGTCTGAGCAGGTCTTGTTCTTTTTTATTCATTTTGTTATAGTTACTTTTAAGTTCTTCAAAAAATTTGTCGGCTATGTTCTGTAATTCTTCCTTTGCCTTAGGCGTTATGCTCAATATCGTTTCACGATTATCCGTTGTTTTGCCGTATTCCTTTACGATAAAACCAGCCCTTGCAAGCCTTGACACATTCACCGACACGGTACTTACGCTCGTCCCGAATTCTTTCACAAGGCGTGACACGGTATTCTGTTTGTTATATTCTATTGCCTTTAGTATGCCTATCTGCTGCCATGTCAGATTTTTACTTATAAGCTGCGGTTTTTCAAGTATGGTCTTGTCTTTGCTTATCCTACCTGCGATAAATCTTGCAAGTATAAGCAGATATTCGCGTTTTTCCTTGTCATATTGCTGCTTGTCGAGCATTTTTTCCGTTACATCGGTTATAAAGCTCTCTACATTGCCATATCTTTCCAAAAAGCATTTATATCCCTCGATAGTTTCCGCTTTTATCTTTTCAGACATTTTATCATACATATCCGCAATGACCTTTATCCTTGTTTCCATAAAACTTTCAAGCATTTCTTTGCCCTTGTCGGTTATATCTATATAAATACTGCGGTTATCCTTTTCATTATGACCGTAATTTTTGGTAACAAGGTTTTTGCTCATCATTTTTGAAAGCATGATAGACACCGCCGACTTGCTGCAGCCTATTGTCTGCGCTATTTTGGTTACATTGTGTATATCAAATATCGCAATAATAACAAGCGCCTCAAACTGATGCCCAGAAGAAATATCGGTATCGGTCTGCGCAATACTCATTTTTTCTTCACGGTGCATATAGCCGTGTATGACGGCCTCTACATCCGTCCAGCTTTTTACTATCTGTTCTATGTCTTTCTCCATTAGATCCCCTCTGACATTCCCACTTAATCATAAAACAGTTTTACAGTAAATTTATTTTACAATAAAACTGTTTTAAAGTCAATCTAATAATTTAGTTTAATCGTCAAACTTTTTTGTATAAATTTACAGACATATTTTTACATTTGCCCAAGCATAGCTCTGTCGAAATAACCCTTTGCACATATCTGACAATATTTTGAGCTATAATTTGTGAATATTTCACTATAAATACAACTTGAACAAAAAATAAATTTTCCCAAACTAATTATTTTTTCACGTTTATGTAATATTATCCTCTTTACATTTCGGCATTTTTCATTTATAATTACAATATACAAGTAATATAAGGTTTTTCGGCAGCACATTCTTTCTTTAGGTTTGAAAAGCAGCACGCCCATTGCCTTATAAAACGTTATCCAAGACAAACAAATTTATAGGTGGTGATTATAATATGAAGATGGAAAAAATAAATGACTACCAGATACGGTTTATGCTTTCAAACCAAGACCTGAAGGAAAGAAATATAACTTTTGAAGATCTGTTTCAGCGTTCCGACAAGCTCCAGGGGCTTGTACGCGAAATTATGAAAAAAGCTTCCGAAACGATAGACTTTAATGTTAACGAATCTCCTGTTATGGTCGAGGCTCACCCCATGCCCGAAGGCATTTCGCTAATAGTTTCAAAAACACCCGATAAAAACGATAAAACATTGGATCACCCAAAAAAACAGTTTTCAAATTTTTACAGCGAATTTCTTGACCGTAGTTTCTCTCGCATAAGAAATAATGCCGAACACGAAAACAACGATATTCTCGTTTCGGAATTCAGCGCGTTTATATATTCTTTCGATTCGCTTGCCGATGTTATAACGGCGTGCAGCATAAGCGCAGCAGATTTCCACAGCATAAGCACACTTTACAAAATGAACGATACCTATTATCTTGTGCTTAAAGGCGGCAGCAGAATATCGCCTACCGCAAGAAACTGCTTTATGGAATACGGCGAATTATGCCCACCGCAAAACGGTATGTTGGGTATGCTTACCGAATACGGCAAAGTTATAATAAAAGACAATGCCGTACACTCCCTTGCACAATGCAAATAAGACTGCATTTGCAACTGTTCGCCTTAAGTCAATTTTGACAATACAAAGCTTTGAGCATATCAAAGACCCCTCGGAAAATACTCGGAAGGGTCTTTGTAATATTTTCCCTATTCATTCATCATTCTGTCAATATCTTCCTGCGTTGCTTTAAAATAATCTACATAACCCCGCCTGCGGCGTTCTCTTTTACCAAGAATTTCCGCAACAATAACGGCAATTGTAAACAACAGTGCAAACATATAGCACACACAGCCGAAAATAAGCAGTAAAGGATCGTTCTCGTTGACCGCGCAGCACACAAGCGGATTATTTAGACAATTATTATTTGGTTCGCTCAACAAATAACGCACATTTATATTTGCATTGTCCGAAATATCGGTTATTAATTTTTCGGCATCCGATAATTGCTTTGTTATCTGCTCACCGTTCGGCGCTGTAAAGCTGTAACTTTTGCTGCCGTCCTCATTTTGCACGAGTACCGCTTCGGCAATTCCGCACATATCGTTCTTTAAAAGAGGCATATCGTTTAAACCGACGGCAATTTTTGCGGCAAATACGGTACAAAGCACCATACCCGAAATAAACATCAGCATTGCGAATAATTTCAGATAAAATACCGCTTTATATCCGCTCAATTCCTGCCCGTAGACTTTCTGCTCTTTTTTATATATCCTGCGTTCACGCATCAGACAAGAGCAATACAGAAGAAATAAAAATACATAACCAAGTATCAAAAAAATATACGCCAAAAGCATCAGCATACCGCTTGCCTGCTTTTGTTTATAGTCAAAGCCCTCAAGACTGACCTTTTTGGGGTTCGCCTTATCGTACATTACAGATACCTGCCCGTTCTGAGGCATTCGGCTGAATCCGTAATCAAATTTAACACTGTATTCCTTTCCGTCCTCTGCGGTAAAATTCAAACGGCTCTGCCCCATAAAAACTACATCCGCCTCGGCGTTTGAAAACTCCGACAGCTCGTTTTCAACGGCATATATCTCGTTTTCGGTGACTGCTGCCGTCGTATGTGCCAATTCTTCACTATCGGCAAATATGGTTTTATTCGCTTTCTCGCGCGCAGCTGCTGCGCAGGCTATGGCAAGCAGAAACATCAATATCCAGAACCACTTTAAATTTCTCATTTTACATACACCCCTTGTAAAATGTATGATATGTTATAACTCGGCTGCTCTGTCAAGCGCCTGTTTGACCTGCTGTTTTGTTATAAGCATATTCAAAGCGCCCTCGCTGCCGTCTTTTACGGCAACAAAGAAGTTTTCGTCATAATCATAAAAACTTACCTTATCTTCCGTACCGTCAAGCAAATGATATGTTATAACCGTATGCGGCTCACCCTGCGGTCGAACATCTTCAAGCGCGTCAAAAGTCAGCCCCACAAGCAGCTCATAATAGTCAACAAAAGCCTCGCTGTCTACGGCTTTACCGTTTATATATTCCTGCCGCTTATCTATAGGCGTTCCGTTTTCTTCGGTAAGTGTTTTGCCGTTTTCTTCCTTAAATTCAACGGTATAATCGCCGTAATCGGACTTTATATCTATATCCGACAATTCGTAACGATAATGCAGCGCAACGAATTTCTGTATAAAATCTATTATATTATAATCAAAAAACGGTTCAAGCGCGGTTTTGGTCATGGTATAGACAGCTTTATTCCCATAAGGCGTAACATAATAACCCTTGCCGTCCTCGGTTTCCTTGCCGACCTTAAGGGTAACGCTTGCCTCGGTATCCGCCATCGCTATTGACATAACAGGCTTATCAAGCCCGTATTCGGCAAAATTTTTATCCCCTATCTCGACCATTTTTTCTATTGTAAAATTCTCGTAATTATACAAAAGCCCCGTTTCCAAATTATACGGATATACAAGAAGGTCGGGTATGGGATCATGCATAACAAGCGTTTGCAGACCATTTTTGTTCAGGCTGTCATTGGAATTTTCGTTTTCCTTTTCAAACGATATTCGCAGATCTTCCCTACCCTCCTGTACAATTTCCAACATAGCAAGCGCATTGGGGTCAAGTTTTTCCATATCAAGGTCTGCAAGCTCTTCAACGCTTTTCAGTATATTATCGCCCGTAGTTTTGCCTATTGTGTATACCTCCGTCAAAGACACGGCTGCATAATAGTATTTCTCATCGGGCGTAATAACACCAAGATACAGTTGCTGTTCGCTGCCGTCTTTCAGATGATAATACACCTTTGCCGCTGCCTTTTCCTCATCAAGCCCGTATTTATCGGGGATAACGCCCCCTTCTGTTTTCTCGACTTCGTTGTCCGAAGAAATATTTATAAGCGATCTCAGTTCAAGCAGCGTTTTTTCATCATCAAGCAGCGACATATCCACAGGCATATTTTCACCGTCTTTAACGATTATGCCGTCGTCCGTCACATCCATATAAAATCCGCCGTTTTTGCCGTTATCTACAAATATACTGTCTATATCTTCGGGGGCAAGCTCAACAAGCTTGTATTTGCCGCTTGTCATGACCTCCGGCTCGGGTTCGGCAGCACCGCTTTTGCCGCTGTTTTTCACCGATGCATATACCGCAAGCAGCACCGCCATAGCCGCAAGCAATGCTATAAACAATACAGCTTTTTTCTTCATTGCCAAGCCTCCCTTAACCGTTGCGCCGTCTGAGCCATACAACAATACCCGTGATAAACAACACACCCGGTATTATTGCCCATGAAAGCAGCTTTATCTTATTAGCCGCGCCGTCATCTATAACTATCTTTCCCGTCGCAAGCGATTTCGGGGCTATATAAACACTGTCCTCGTTGTCATCAAGCCAGTTCAGAGCATTTACCATAAAGCTTGAATTACTGCCATTTACGATCTCGTCGATAGCGGGGTCGAGCATTGAAAAGCAGCCCACTATAACAAGTTTTGTGGCATGCGAGGTATCCGTATATGTAGCATCGGTAACAGCCGCAGCCAGCGTAAACGGTCCCTTTTCATCGCCCTGTTCATAGTTTGGCGAGTTGTTGTCCTTTGCCTTGATATACGAATTTTCGGTCGTGGAAAGAAGGTTTTCTATTTCAAGCCCCTGTTTTTTCAAATCAAGCCTTTTCAGCGCATTGCCATAATTTGCAAGCACCATATAATTGCCCGCCTGTATATTTGAATTTATGGAATGTTTTGAAAGCAGAGGTATTATCACATACGGGTACATCATATAATTTGCCGAGCTGCCTTCCATAATATACCCTTCGCCAAGCTCTATGCCATAGCCGCTTATAATACTCAACATTTTGGGATGAGTTTCTTTGCCGATATTGCTTACGGCAAAAAGCAGCCTGCCGTCGTTGGTGAGATAATCCTTTATTTTCTGCACCTCGTCATCGGAATAATCACGAGCGCCCGTTGTCATCATCAGCACCGCACAATCATCCGGTATATCGTTTTCAAGCAGATTTAACTGTTTAAATTCGTAACCTGCCAATTCGGCTTGTTTGACAAAAGATGTATACATAGTATAATCGACTTCGCCATGACCCGTAACAACATATACAACAGGCAGCTCCTCAAGCCCGACATAATTTATTGCGCTTGTAACACAGCTTTCAACATTCATCTCGCCGGAGCTGTCAACATACTCCGAACGGTCTATTACCCTGTATTTATCACCGTTTGTAACAATAATGCTGTCAACGTTCACGCCTTTGTTTTCGGTTGTGTACTGTTTTGCGAAATCGGGGTATAAATAAAGGTCTTTGTTCTCTATCTTTATATGCGGATCTTTTGCGTACTGATCAAGCACCTTCTGTACACGGCTTATTATATTGTCATTGTTTTTTGTTTCAAACAAAGTATATATTGTAATATCCCCCGTCAGTTTGTCAAGCACTTCTTCGCTTTTATCGCTTATAGAATAGGTTTCTGCCGAAGTCATATCAAATTTATAGTCTATTTCACCTATTATAAGGTTGATTATTATAAGCACAGCAATAAAAAACAACGTTATAACGGTTGAAAATGCACCGTACCTTATCTTTTTATCAGTAAAAAACTTTTTCATTTTTTTGCCTCCTTACGACCAGCGTCTTTTTTCGATAACACTAACGGTAAGGAACAAAAATACACCGCTGAAAGTGATATAATAAACTATATCCGAAATACCGAACACACCAAGATAAAAGTTCTCAAAATGTGAAAGCACGGATAATTTGCTCAATACGTTAGTTATAAGCCCGTCATATATCGGCAGTTTAAGTAAATATGCGCCTATTGCGGCAGCAAGCCCTATAACGGCAAATATCAGCGAAAGCGGGATGCTTTTTGTGCTGGAATACAGTGTAAAAGCTACAATAAGCACGACCGCCGAAGCAAAGACCGCCGATGAAGAACGGCTTATCGGCACAGCCGCAGCCACATTATCTATCATAACAAGCAGAAAAAGCGCACCGAATGTGACAGCCGCAGCCACTATCTGATTATCGGTCAGCACGGATATAAAAATACCCACGCTTATAAGACAGCTGCCCATAAGAAAATATCCCATAAAACAACATACGGTTGCGCTGACATCTATATCACCATATCTGTTGAGTATAAACGGAAATACCGCTGTTATAATTATTGCAATAAGATAAAGCGTCACCGCCGCCAAAAATTTGCCAAGCACTATGGAATTAATGCCCACAGGCGAAGTCAGCAACAGCTGATCTGTCTTTTGCCTGCTTTCCTCCGCAAAAGAACGCATCGTCAGCACAGGCACAAGTATAAGGAACATTATCATTGTCGAAACCAACACATCGTTATAATTTGCGCTGTATTGCGAAATATTCTGCGCTATAAAAAAATAACCTGTTATAAGCACAAAAAAGCCCAAAAAAACATAACCTGTAAGAGTTGTGAAATATGTTCTCAATTCCTTTTTAAAAATAGCCGCCATTATTCTTCGTCCCCCCTGTTCTCTTCGGAAATATCCGCTGTTTCGGTCTGTTCAACTTTCCTGTCGGAAGTTTCGGAAACATTCATATCTGTTTCACCGCTTATTATTTTAAGGAATATCTCTTCAAGTGTCGGTGTTGCGGTTTTCAGCATATAAAGGGGTACGTCTGCGCCGACAAAAGCCTTTGAAAGTTTTTCCCTTATGTCGCTGTCACAATGTACGGTTATTTCAACGCAGTCATCACGTGTAACTATCTGTCTTTCTTTTATTTCGGGGATATTATCAAGTATCTCTTCTGCCTTTGCTTTGTCACAGCCTACTTTTACAAGCTGAGGCGCAGCGGCATTTTCGCCCGTAAGTTT
>CANRCU010000091.1 GCA_947629215.1 uncultured Clostridia bacterium | reverse complement strand
GACAGCTTTTATATATTAACACACTCTTTCGAGTTTGTCAACAACTTTTTTTAAAAATTATCGAATTTTGTTATTGATAATAATAGCAAGCACAAACCGTCTGAAAGACGGAAGTCTTGCTGTTGACAAAGCCGTTTTGATATACAAAACAAACTTGAATGCGCGACCGGGGGTTCGAACCCCGGACCTTGTGATTAAGAGTCACCTGCTCTGCCAGCTGAGCTAGTCGCGCTTATTAAATTACATCCGCGATCAAGCGAACAGAACCGCCCGATAAGCATTTTTGCCCTTTTGGGGAAGAAAAATGCGCGACCGGGGGTTCGAACCCCGGACCTTGTGATTAAGAGTCACCTGCTCTGCCAGCTGAGCTAGTCGCGCTTGTTAAGTTTGCCGCTTATTATCTCGGCGACAAATAATATAATACCACTAATCAGCGTGTTTGTCAACACTTTTTTGAAAAAAATTCAAAGATATTCGCACTTAAAAGCGGGCTTCCGACGAAACAGTCGGTTATAAGTACGCAGCGCAATATCATTGACAATAATTACGGGATCGACAATGTGATGAAGATCCCGTAATATCATTAACTTATGTTATATGTTTAGTCCGTCAAAGCGTATATTTTGCAAATTCGTCATTTACAAGTTTACAAATATCTTCAACGGCGGTTTCGAGAGAAAATTCGGTCTTTAAAGATTTATCCCTGAGAGAAATTTCCACAACGCCCTTATCAAGATTTTTGGGGCTTACAACAACGCGCACGGGTATACCGAACAGATCCGCATCGGCAAACATTGCGCCGGGGCGGACATCTCTGTCATCATAGAGTACTTCGATGCCTTTACCGATAAGCTCGTCATAGAGCTTGTCGGCGCAGAATTTTACATTTTCGTTGTCGGCGCGCAAAGCGCAAATTTCGACATGCCATGGGGCAATGGTTATGGGCCATATCGGACCGTAATCGTCATGGCTTTCTTCGCAGACAGATGCCGCAAGCCTGCCCACGCCTATACCGTAGCAGCCCATAATGGGATTTTGCAGCTTGCCGTCTTTATCAAGATAGGTCATACCCATGGATTCGGTGTATTTTGTGCCAAGCTGGAAGATATTGCCGACCTCAATACCCTTTTTAATAGTGATAACGGGCTTTTTGCAGCACGGGCAGACAGCGCCGTCATATATTTTGGCAACATCGGCATATTCGATATTTTTATTGTAGTCGCGTTCAAGATTTGCGCCCACATAGTGATAATCGAGTTCATTTGCGCCGCAGATCATATTTTGCATACCGATAAGCGACTTATCAAATATCATCACAGCCTTTGCCTTTGAGTTGACGGGACCTATAAAACCTGCAACTATGCCGCTTTCTTCGGTTATCTCGGCTGCGGGATGAATTTCTTCGCCAAGAAGGTTCCTTAATTTGGTTTCGTTTACTTCAAGATCGCCGCGTATAAATACTATAACATATTCGTCGGTCAGATTTTTTTGGTAAACGACAGCCTTGCAAAGCTCGTTTTCTTTGATATGCAGAAAATCGCTCAATGCCTCTATTGTTTTGGTGTCGGGTGTATGTACTTTTTTAAGCTCGGCCATCTCGCCTGCGGGATTGACGGTGATACACTCGGCAGCCTCCATATTGGCTTTATAGCCGCACTCGGGACAGATAGCTATCGAGTCTTCGCCTATATCGCTTAGCAGCATAAACTCATGGCTGACGCTGCCGCCCATCATACCCGAATCGGACGAAACGGAGATAACATTTTTTGCGCCGACACGTTTATAAATATTTTCATATGCTTTATGGCAGCGCATATAATATTTTTGCAGATCTTCCATTGAGGTATGGAAAGAATATGCATCCTTCATAGTAAATTCGCGTACACGGATAAGACCGCCCCTTGCGCGCGGTTCGTCACGGAACTTTGTCTGTATCTGATATATCATAAAGGGATAATCCGTATAAGAATTGGCAATATCTCTTGCAAGGTGTACCGCCGCTTCCTCATGCGTCATACCAAGAACGGTCTTGTTGCCGCTGCGGTCGTCAAAACGTACCATTTCGCTACCGATGGAAGTATAACGTCCCGACTCCTCCCAGATAGAAGCGGGCATAACAACGGGGAACATTACCTCCTGACCGTCTATTTTATTCATTTCGTCACGTATTATTGCTTCTATTTTCTGCATTATACGTTTGCCGGGCGTATAAAGCGAATAGATGCCGTTGCACATATAACGCATATAACCGCCGCGCACCATGAATGCATGACTTGCGATAGTACAGTCCTTCGGTGCTTCTTTAAATCTTTCGCCTAAAATGTTTCTGACTTTCATTTTAAAAGAACTCCTTAAAAATTTTATGATTATCAAAGATACAGAAAAGCACGCTGCGGCAGTGAACCCGTCGCAGCGGCAAATGTATCATTCTTCCATGATCTTATTGTAAATGTCAATATATTTACGCGCGCTGTCGTCCCATGAAAAACGTGTGTGTATAGCGTTCATGACCATTTTCCACCAGCGTTCCTTATCGTAATAAACTTCAAGCGCTTTGTCGACAGCCCACATAAGACCGCCGCAGTCATAATCCTCAAAGAGGAAACCGTTTTCGTTGTCATTTATAGTGTCCACAAGACCGCCTGTTGCTCGTGCGATAGGCACTGTGCCGTAACTCATGGCAAACAGCTGACCCAAGCCGCACGGTTCGAAAAGGCTTGGCATAATGAACATATCGCTGCCTGCGTATATCTGCTGCGCAAGCTCGTCATTGAAAAGTATATTCGAGCTGACTTTCTGAGGATAGCGGAAAGCAAGGTCTTTGAAAATATTTTCGTAGTGATAGTCGCCCGTGCCGAGAACAACAAGCTGTACATTCTTTGAAAGCAGCTCGTTGGCGCTCTGGAGTATGAGGTTTATGCCTTTTTGATCCACAAGGCGTGAGATTATGCCGAATATGGGTATATTCGGGTCAACGGGCAGACCGAGCTGTTCCTGCAAACGGCGCTTGTTTTCAGCCTTGCCTTCCATATGATAGGGGCTGAAATTGGCAAATATCTTTGTGCTTGTCGCAGGGTCGTTTGCCGCATAGTCTATACCGTTGACAACACCGTACAGTTTGTCGGCGCGGCAACGGATAACTCCGTCAAGACCGTAACCGTACTGTTCGGTCTGTATCTCTTTGGCATAGGTTTCGCTGACAGTATTTACGGCGTCGGAGTAGAGAAGGCCGCCTTTCATAAAGTTGACCATATTGTAAAATTCAAGTTTGTCGCCCACAAAATAGCCGTCGTTAAGCTCCATCATAGTCAGCGTGTCACGGGTGAACATACCCTGATATTGCAGATTGTGTACAGTAAAAAGCGTTTTTATGCCGGAAAAATATTTTATCTTGCGGTAAACGTCTTTTATATAAACACAGATAGGACCTGTCTGCCAGTCGTTACAATGTATTATATCGGGGATAAAGTCGATATAATCCAAAAATTCTATTGCAGCTTTGCAGAAAAACGCAAAACGCTCGTTGTCGTCGCCGTAACCGTAATAGCCGCCTCTGCCGAAATAAAAATCATTGCCTATCATATATGTGGGTACGGCTGCGCTGTCTATTTTGTAAACATCGGCTTTTTGTGTGCGCCAGTCCAACGTAACATCAAAACCTGTCAGATACTGACATGATGTCAGATATTCTTCTTTAATTGTGCGGTATTTTGGGAAAACGACTCTTGCGTCGACCCCCGCTTTGCATAGAGCCTGCGGCAGCGAACCCGTTACGTCGCCAAGACCGCCGCTTTTTGCATATGGTGAAACTTCGGAAGCTACGATCAAAACCTTTAATGCCATAAAAAAACCCCTCTCTCGATTTATGCGTCGTTTTATTTTAAGATTACCCAATAAAAACGGTAAATATAACAGGTCTTGCCAAGACCGTGCATAAAACCGTAAGAATATTATATTACCTTCTTTTGACCGACCGAGGCACTTATGTCCGCCTGTCGTATATTTTTATTATACTATGATTTCCTTTTTATGGCAAGCCCCAATATAAAATCTTTTTTTTCGTCATGTACTGTATTATGTCCGTTCCACAGGCATTTTGAAGGCATTGTTAAGCGCTTTTTGAAGCACGACAGCCGCGTCGGCTGCGGTTATTTCGTTGTCTGCGGTCGTATCCGTATATTTGAGCCAGTTGTCGGTCTTGCTCTCGATAGGCATTGAAAAACTGTTGTTCAGCGCCTTTTGAAGTATAACTGCGGAGTCTGCTGCCGTCAGCTCTTTGTCGGCAGTGGCATCGCCGTAAATAAAACCGCCGTCGTCTGTTGTTGTGCTTTCGGTCGTGGTTTCGGTTGCTGTCGTGGTTTCGGTGGAAGTTTCTGTCACGGTCGTACTTTCGCCGCCGTTGTCGGCGCTGAAACCTATATAGAAAAGTTTTGCTTCTCCGCCGCCGTTGTTTGTTATGGTATAGCTGCCCGCATCAAGATGAACGGAAGCAAGCTCGGCTTGAGAGTTTTTGCCCGAAAGCAGCTGACCTATATTTTTGCCCGAGTTATCGGTTATATCCATTTTTCTTGCCGTAGTCGAACCGGAGGTCGAAACTATACGCAGCGTACCCGCTTTTTCGGCATTGAATTTTATTGTCGACTTATTGCCGAAACCTGCGACTTTTTTAAAGGTATAGGCGGTATCGCCAAGGTTGAGTGTTGCGTCAAGGCTGCTTATATTCATCGCTTTGTCGGCTTTGAATATATCGCCGAAATCAAGCGGAGCGCTGCTGTCGGCATTGCTGCCGAAATAATAGAAGCAGTCGTCTTTGAGAGTACCGCCCGTGATTTGTTCGCCGCCGGTCGTGCTTTCGCTGCCGCCCGCAGTCGGTCCGTCGCTGTCGCCCTTGCCCGTTTCGCTGCCGCTTATGGCGTTTGTGAGGGTCAGCCCCGTTTTAGATTCGGTACCTGCAAGCTCTGTAACGGTATTTACACAGTCTTTGGCATTTTCAAGAAAATAGTCGTCTTTATAAAAATCAGAAGAAGTGTCAAAGTTATTGTATGTCCAGCCACCCTTGCTTGCCGTATAGTCCGCAGCCGTAAGCACCTGATATTTGTCGGTCGCTTCAAAGCGGTCTTTGTCCTGCATACCGATGCAATTTTCGTCATAATAATTGCCGAACGACTTTACAACACCGCCGTCGTTTGTCGAAAGGGCTTCGCAATTGCTGTCCGAGGTGAGTATGGGGCGATAGGTGTTTTCAAAGTAGTTGTTTTCGACAAATACGCTCGAATTGCAGGTCACACCGATACCGTAGCCTATTTTTGAGCCGTCGTCAAGGTCGTAGCCGACATTTTTGTAATAGTTGTTGTAGATGTGAACATTGTGCCAGCGTATGCGCGGACAACGCTGTTCCGTGCCGTCCCAGAAATTGTGGTGGTACGAAAAATGTCCCGCATTTTCGCGTTTGCTTGGGCTTGAACCCAAAAGGCAGGTCTTAGCCGTGCCGATGAACCGATTGTAGCTTATTGTGATAAAATCGCTCGATTTTGCGTCGCATGAGCCGTCGCCGTGGGATTTGTCGCTTTCGCGGGGCGGATTTTGGTTGCCGACGGTGAAAGTATTGTCGTGCACCCAGATGTGCTTTGCATTCTGCATTTCTATACCGTCTTCATAATTCCAGTCTATATGAAGGTTTCTGAACTCCGCATCGCTGCCGTCCGAAACCTTCAAGCCCCAGCCGTAAAGCCCCGAATCCGTGCCGACGCCCTCAATTGTTATGCCTGCGCTGCCTTTTATGCCGAGCATTTTATTTGATTTATCTATTATACCGCCGCTTGGCAGGGTCACCCGACCTATTATGCGCACAACAAGCGGAGTATTGCCCTTGTTGTAAGCCGAGATTATATCGGCAATGCCTGTTTTGCCGTTAAGAGTTACGGTGTTTTTGTTGTCTTCGTTAACATAGACAACATTCGCATTTGACGGCAGAGAACCGTCGGAGAGATAGGCGCCGGGATTGTTTGTTGTTTGAAAATGCGCATATCCCGAGCGGTCATAGCTCTTTGGCGTACCCGAAAAAACAAAAGCGCCGCTTTCGTCTTCCTTGCCGTCGACAACGGGAACTATTTTAACGGTGTATTCCGTGCCGCCTTTTAAGCCGAGTACTTCCGCGCGGAAACCGCCTTTGCCGTCGGTACGGATAAGCGCGGGGTCAACTTTGACATAATCCGTGTTTGCCGTTTTGTAATATGCGGCATAGCTGCCGCTGCCCTGCCATTCGGCATACAAAGCCTCACATTCAACGCCCGTTTCAACGGTCGTTTCGGCAAAGACGGGCGATATGACATAGCTGCCCGAAAGCAGTGTACCCGACAGCAAAAGCGCCATACAGTTTTTTGTAAATTTTTTCATATGAAGAACTCCTTTTGTATATCTTGTTTCAGCCGTCCGCCAAAATATCGTCATACTTGCCGCCCGTAACTTTTACAAGGTCGTCGGGCGCAATAAATATCTGAGAACCTATCCTGCCGCCGCTTATGATTATTTCGTCAAAATTTTCGGCGGCTTTGTCTATCACGGTCACAAACTGTTTTTTCATGCCTATGGGTGTGCAGCCGCCGCGGATATAACCCGTTATTTTGTTTATATCCTTAACGTGTATCATTTCGACCGATTTTTCGCCTACGGCAGCTGCAGCCGCCTTTAAATTTATCTCACGGTCCACGGGTATCACAAACACAAAAAAATTTTTGCTTTTGCCTTGTGTGACAAGCGTTTTAAATGTCATATCCGGGTCTTGACCGAGCATTTTTGCAATGCTCAGACCGTCGTGAAATTCTTCGCATTCATAGGTATTGACCCTGTAATTTATTTTGTTTTTATCGAGTATACGCATTGCGTTTGTTTTTACGTCTTTTGCCATATTGCACCTCACGGAAACGTTTTCAATTCTGTTTTTCAATAATTTTTGTTATCTTTTTTTTGATACGCTGCAAGGCATTGTCTATGCTTTTTTCATCTTTTTCAAGTATAGCCGCTATCTCGGTGTAGCTTTTGCCGCGCAGATACAAAAACAGCACGTGCCTTTCAAACCGACTTAGAGAGCGGTTTATCTTCTGTTCCAGGTCGGTCTTGTTTTCTTTGCCGATAACAAGATTTTCGGGATTTGATATATCGCTGTTGGCAAGAGTTTCAAGATAGGTGAAATCCTCGTTTTCCTCATAGACCGCGCGGTCGAGGCTGAGCGACGAATTGAGCGGTATGTGCTTTTGCCTGTTGGCGGATTTTATTGCCGTATGTATCTGCCGTGTTATGCACAGCAGAGCGAAACTGTAAAAATTGACCTGTTTGTCGCTGTTATAATCCCTTATGGCTTTGAAAAGCCCGAACATACCTTCCTGTATTATATCTTCGGTATCGCCGCCCATTATGTAATATCCGCGCGCTTTTATGCGCACAAGTTTTTTATAGCGTTCTATCAGACATTCCTGCGCAAGCATATCCCCCGATTTGATCTTGTCAAGCAGGTCGTTGTCGGATAAATTCAAATAATTGCTGTATATCTCCAATTTTTATTTCTTTCTCCTTAAATTTTCGAGCCACTCGGCAGCCTCGGGGTCGAGGTTGTCGGCAAGCATATTGTTTTTGACGGGTCTTTGACGCTCTATATGCCTGCGCACCTGTTTTTCGACCGACTGTACCTCGTCATACAGTTCGCCTGCGGAAATGCGCACAGCGCCCTGGCTCATGATTATCACCTGTTCAAGCCCGTCGGAGGTGGCTACTCTTATGTATTTTTTGCCCCGTTCCGTTCTTTTGCCGAAAGGGAATGCGGCGTCGGTCTTGCTTAACAGTACTGTCGTGCGTTCTATATAAGCGTCGGCTGTTTCCGCCTCTTTGGTATAAACAACATAGACGTTGCCGTCTTTTATAACGCTGCCTGTGCCGTCTTTTACCATGTATGCATCAAAAACTATAATTACGGTGCATTTTTGCATACCGCGGTAGTTGCTCAATATATTTATAAGTCTTTCACGCGCATGATCGAGATTTTTTTCGGCAAGTTTTTTCAGCTCATCCCATGCAAAAATAATGTTATAGCCGTCTACAAGCAGATAGTTGTTGTTCATTTGCCTTTCCTTTCCCGCTGCCGCATGGCCTCATACATTATAAGAGCAGCCGAAACAGATGCATTCAGCGACTGTATATGACCTTTCATCG
>CANRCU010000090.1 GCA_947629215.1 uncultured Clostridia bacterium | reverse complement strand
GTGGATTTTCTCGAAAAAGTCATCGAAAAAGAACGCCCCGACAGCATTATCGCAGGTATGGGCGGTCAGACGGGTCTGAATCTCAGCTGCGAGCTTTACGATGCCGGCATACTGGATAAATACAACGTGCGCGTTATCGGCACTTCCATTGAATCCATAAAAGAGGGCGAAGACCGCGACAGTTTCAAACAGCTTATGGAACGCACCAATCAGCCCATTGTCGAAAGCGATATAGTCACCGATGTGGACTCTGCAATAAGTTTTGCCGAAAGCATCGGTTACCCCGTTATAGTGCGCCCCGCCTATACGCTTGGCGGCACAGGCGGCGGTATTGCCGAAAACGAGGACGAGCTGCGCGAAATTTGTACACAAGGCTTGCATTTATCGCGCGTAGGTCAGGTGCTTATAGAAAAAAGCATAAAAGGCTGGAAAGAGATAGAGTTTGAAGTTATGCGTGACGGCGCGGGCAACTGTATAACCGTCTGCAGCATGGAAAACGTTGACCCCGTCGGCGTACACACGGGCGACAGCATCGTCGTTGCACCTGCCCAGACGCTTTCCGACCGCGAGTATCAGATGCTGAGGAGCGCAGCTATAAACATAATAAATTCAATTGAGATAAAAGGCGGCTGCAACGTTCAGTTTGCGCTCGATCCAAACAGCTATAATTATGCCGTAATAGAAATTAACCCCCGTGTAAGCCGTTCTTCGGCGCTTGCATCAAAGGCAACGGGCTACCCCATAGCCAAAGTCGGCGCAAAAATTGCCCTCGGCTATAATCTTGACGAAATAAAAAATGCCGTAACGGGCAAGACCTACGCTTGCTTTGAACCGACGCTCGACTATGTTGTGCTGAAATTTCCGCGCTGGCCGTTTGATAAATTTTTCAGCGCAAAAAGAACGCTTGGCACAAAAATGATGGCTACCGGCGAGGTAATGAGCATAGGCAAGAGCTTTGAAGCCGCGCTTTTGAAAGGCGTGCGTTCGCTTGAGATAGGTCAGTACGGTCTTGAAAGAAAATCCAGCTCACAGCGAACCATAGACGAGCTGAAAAAACGTGTACAGATACCCGACGACGAAAGACTTTTTGACCTTGCCGAAATGCTAAGGCGCAATTACCGTGTCGAAAAGGTCTGCCAGATAACGGGTATGGATCTGTTCTTTATATCTAAAATAAAGTCCATAGTCGATATGGAAGAAGAGCTGAAAACGATGAAGCTTGAAGATTTCAACGAAGAAAATCTTCGCTTCTTCAAAGAAAAAGGCTTTTCCGACAAGGCTATCAGCCGTTTTGTCGGCTGCACTCCGCCCGATATTTACGCTTTAAGGCAAAAATATAACATAATGCCCGTATTTAAAATGGTGGATACCTGCGCAGGCGAATTTGAGGCAGTCACACCCTATTATTATTCGGGCTATGACAGCGAGGACGAAGTTGTTGTTTCAAACCGAAAGAAAGTTATGGTCATCGGTTCGGGTCCTATCCGCATAGGTCAGGGCATAGAGTTTGACTATTGCTCGGTACATTCGATAATGGCGCTTAAAAAAGCGGGCATAGAAACTATAATCGTAAACAACAACCCCGAAACCGTTTCAACGGATTTTGACACAGCGGACAAACTTTACTTTGAGCCGCTGACGGAAGAAGATGTGCTAAACGTTGTCGAGCGTGAAAGACCCGACGGCGTTATCCTCCAGTTCGGAGGCCAGACGGCTATCAAGCTTGCAAAATTCTTTGACGAGATGCACATACCTATCTACGGCACCACACCCGAGCATATAGACGCAGCCGAGGACAGGGAAAAATTTGACGAAATACTTGAAAAGCTGCATATAAGCCGCCCCAAGGGCAAAGGCGTATGGAGCGTTGAAGAAGGCTGCAACGTTGCCGACGAGCTTGGTTTCCCCGTGCTTGTAAGGCCGAGTTATGTGCTTGGCGGTCAGGGTATGGAGATAACCTACAACCGCGAACAGCTTATAAAATATTTAAGAGAAGCATTCGAGAAGGACAGCAAAAATCCCGTGCTTATAGACCGCTATCTCGCAGGGCGTGAAATAGAAGTCGATGCCATCTGCGACGGTACCGATGTTTATATCCCCGGTATTATGGAACACCTTGAACGCGCAGGCGTACACAGCGGCGACAGTATTTCCATATATCCGCCTCAAAATCTCAGCGACGACATCAAGCACCAGATAATGGATGTGACGAAAAAAATATCGGTCGCACTCAATGTTATCGGTATGATAAACATACAGTTCATAGAATACAAGGGCGAGCTGAATATTATAGAGGTCAATCCGCGTTCGTCAAGAACGGTGCCTTACATCTCAAAGGTAACGGGCGTACCTGTCATAGATATTGCCACACGTGTAATGCTTGGCAATAAACTTGCCGATATGGGCTACGGCACGGGCATATGCAGCGAACCCAATGTTGTGGCTGTTAAAGTACCGGTATTCTCGACCGAAAAGCTGCCGCGTGTCGAGGTCAGCTTAGGCCCCGAAATGAGATCTACAGGCGAGGTTCTCGGCGTAGGCTATAATCTTGAAAATGCCTTGTACAAGGGCTTTATTGCCGCAGGTATGACTATCCCGAAACCCGGCAGCACCATTGTTGCCACCGTAAGAAGTCAGGATCACGAAGTATTTATCGACATTGCAAAACGCCTTGAAAATATAGGCTGCCGCTTCATTGCCACAAGCGGAACGGCGCGCGCGCTCAAAGAACATAATTTAGAGGTCAAACCCGTCAAAAAGATAAGCGAAGGTGTTCCCAATATAATCGACACTATCCGCAGCGGCGTTGTCGACCTTATAATAGATATTCCCAAAAAGGCGAACAATTCACATTCCGACGGCTTTAAAATAAGAAGAACGGCTGTCGAAAGCAGCGTTACACTTATAACTTCGCTCGATACACTGAACGCCATGGTAAATGTGATGGAAAAAAATATCGACGAAAGCAAGCTGGAGTTGTTTGATATTAACAGAGATATGAGAGATTAAAAAAATTAAGGGTGTCGCAAAACGACACCCTCAATTTTTGTATCAATCGGTCAATTTTATGCGTTTCACCGCTATCCACACGCATCCGCATACCGCAAGCGCAGCGCTGAGCAGCATACTGACGGGCATACCTAAAACTTTCAGTTGATCCGTTCTCAGGCTTTCTATCAAAAACCTGCCTATACCGTAAAACACAAGGTACATAGCCGAAATTTCACCGTCAAATTTTTTATGCTTTCTGTAAAGCATCATAAATATCACAACGCAAAGATTCCAGCTCAGTTCATACAAAAAAGTCGGGTGGACCGAGATATATGCCGTGTTTTTTATCATGGTTATCGGGTATTCGGCAGCGCCGCGGTATACAGCCACATTACCTTTTATTTCTGTAAACGGCACTTCCTCCGCCTTATACATCAGCCTGAAAAAGCCCGTTGCAGCCTTCCCGAATGCCTCTCTGTTAACAAAATTGCCGAGCCTGCCTATAACCTGCCCCAGCATAAGCGGCGGAACATAAGTATCCGTAAATTTAAACAGACTTATCTTTTTTATGTGCGTATATATCAAAACAGCCAAAAAAGCGCCTATAACGCCGCCGTATATCGCCAGACCGCCGTTTCGTATATCAAAAAAATTCTTCAGACTGTGTTCGTAAAAAACTATATAATATATACGCGCGCCGATTATGCCCGATATTATACCGTAAAAAGCAAAATCTATGTAGGGTTCGGGGTCCTGCCCCGTGCTTACGGCATTGTGATTCAGCAAAAAAAGCCCTGCCATAACGCCAATGCATATAAAAATGCCGTACCAGTATATATTAAAACCAAAAACGGTAAATGCCACTCTGTTCAGCTCCCCGAAGGCTATACCAAGCCCCGGAAAGCACGCGTCGGGCAGCGTTTGCAATTTATCCATATCGTCACCTTTTTTTACAGACTACACTAAGCGTCAAACCGCTCATTTCGGGCAGTATCGGCGCAAAATTTTCAATGTTATCTACTATTTTACCATATATTCCGTAAATGTCAAGAAGGTCGGTATTTTTTGCAAAACACGAGGCAACGGCATTTACGGTGCCGTCAATGTTGTCTTGCCGCATACACAAGGCTGCATATTGCTGAGTTACCGTTCTTTTGATATTATTCAGATCGCATTTTTGCAAAGTCTGTTTTGCATATTCAAAGACCTTTTCGGGGCTGTAAGAGCTGCCCGTCACCAAAAGCGCATTGTAACAGCGCCCGTTCATATACTCCGTATTGGGCAGACAGTCTGCAAGCCGCTCGTCAAGCAGTTTCTGATAAAATTCCGAACGCGCGCCGAACAGACAGTCGGATATTATTCGCATTTTTACAATATCTTCGGCATCGGTCTTTTCGGTACACCTTGCCCCTATGCCGAAAAGCGGCATTTTTATATCGGCTTCGACCTCGGTGCGTCCGCTTTTTCCGTCATTTGGCGGTATAATATCCGCTTCGGCTGCCTTGTCATCGGGCAGGTTAAAATTCTCCTCCGCCGTTTCAGTAACTCTGTCCTCGTCCAAATCTCCCGCAGCTATAAGCATAATATTTTTAGGCGTGTAAAATGTGTCGTAACACAATTCAAGCAAATTTGCATCTATTTTTGCAATATCCCTCTCGGTTCCTGCGATAGGACAGCCCATATATCCGCCGTATAATTTTTTCAAAAGCGCAAAATAATTCGTCTGCCACGGATCGTCCTCATACATCTTTATCTCGCTTGCAATTATTTTCCGCTCGTTATCGATACTTTCGGGTATGAAATACGGCTTTGACACCATTTTTACCAGCTCCGCAAGGTTCTCGTAAAAATTTTCGGTACAGGTAAAATAATAAGCCGTCATATCAAAGGTAGTAAATGCGTTGACCTCCGCGCCCATATCCGACATTTTGGTCATGGCGTTCCCGTCGGGACACTCAAACATCTTGTGTTCGGCAAAATGCGCAGTACCCGCAGGCAGCGTATAATGCCTGTCCCCAAGCGTAAAACCCGATATATCCGAGCCGAACTTCACCGCTATCATTGCTTCTTTGCCGATAAAATCTTTTTTTGGTATTATACGGCAGCTCACGCCCGATGAAACAGTTTTCTTTATCATTTTTCAGCCCTCCGAAAAGTCAATACATCATATAGACCGTGCATATTTTTGGCGATAACGCAATTTCCTTTACCGCCCCTATTTCTTCCATAGCCCTGTTTGCGCCTACCACTTCGGTCAGCTCTTTGCCGAAAAGGCTTTGCGTAAGGTAAAGATCCATCAGCGCAAAGGGTTGATCGTATATTCCTTTTGTTCTTGCGATAACCGCCTTTTTCGCCTGCTCAATCTCTGTTTCGGAGACCTGCTTTTCAAGCTGCTCCTCAACAGCGTTCAAAACTTCGCCGACAGACTCTTTTTGTATACCCGCCTGTATGATCACCGCATTTGCAAGGCTGTAAAATGTGCTGCCGATATAATAACAAAGATTTCTCTTTTCTCTTATCTCCGCAAACAATCGGGAATTCCCATTTCCGCCGAGTATCTCATTAAATATCTGCTTTTCGCAGCGTTCGCCTTGTCCCATATCTATGCCCACACAGAGTTTCGCCTGATTCAGACCAAATCCTTCCTCAACACGCTTATATGCCGCAGCCGTCTGCGCGCTTGAAATAATATCGCGGCTTTTTAGATACGGAAAATATTTGCCCGTCAGCTCCATTGTTTTTACCGACGAAATATTTCCGAAAACAAATATATCCACTCTTGAATTTTCAAGAATATATCTGTAATACTCGTATAAATTACCGATATTTTTCATATCTTCCAACCGTCCGTCGGCGTTTACGCCAAAACCCCTGCCGTCAAACATCAGCTCTATGCATCTGTCAAACGCCATATCTTTTTTGCTTTTGTTTTCAATGATATTTTTCAGATATTCGGTTTTGGATACCGCAAAATCACCGTCTTTCAGCAGCGGTCTTGAAATTATTTCCGAAAGCAGCTCAAACGCATTTTCTTCACGTCCCCTCGGAACGCTTATCATAAACTGCAAAACAGCCCTGTCGCCTTTTTTTACCGTCTGAAAATTCAATTCTGCACCGCCTGCGTCCGCAAGAGCATTATTCAATTCGGTCGGAGTTTTGTATTTTTCGCAGCCCGACCCAAGAACAAGCGGCAGCAGCCTGTTTTTTACAGCCGAATCCCTTTCAAGCGGTCTGTGCAGACATACGCAAAGATGAAACACCGCAAATTTATCTGTTTCATGCAAAAATATATTGGCTTTATCCCTTATTATTCTCATATCACACATACTTTCTCATATTTTTTAACGCGCCTTTTTCAAGCCTGCTGACCTGTGCCTGACTTATGCCTATCTCGTTGGCAACCTCCATTTGGGTCTTGCCCTGAAAAAAGCGCAGTTTTATAATAAAACGCTCTCTTTCGCTCAGTTTGTCCATAGCCTCTTTCAGCGAAAGATTTTCTAGCCATACTTCGTCGCTGTTTTTCTCGTCGCTTACCTGATCCATAACAAAAAGGGCGTCCGTGCCGTCGTGATAAACAGGCTCAAACAGCGATACGGGCGTTTGTATTGCCTCTATCGCAAAAACTATATCGCTTTTATCCATATTCAGTTCTTTGGCTATATCTTCTGCTGTCGGCTCTTTGTTTTTTTCGGCAGTCAGCTTTTCTTTTGCCTGTAAAGCCTTGTATGCCGTATCCCTCAACGATCTGCTGACCCTTATTGTATTGTAATCCCTCAGATAACGCCGTATCTCGCCTATTATCATCGGTACGGCATAGGTCGAAAACTTCACGCCGTGTGATGTATCAAAGTTATCTATCGCCTTTATCAGACCTATGCAACCGACTTGAAATATATCGTCAATGTTTTCGCCCCTGTTGTTAAAACGCTGCACAACGCTCAGCACAAGCCTTAAATTGCCATATATATAATCTTGCCTTGCCTTTGCGTCGCCCTGCTTGATACGCTCAAACAACGCCTCTTTCTCGGCCTCTTTCAATACAGGCAGCTTACCGGTGTTTACGCCGCATATCTCAACTTTGGTAACAGCCATATAAACCACTCCTTGTTATACCGCAGACAAAAGTCTTGGTTATAAACATAGTGTTTCCCCAAAATCAAAGTATATTCAGCTATAAACATACAAAATAGCGACAAAAAAATAAGGCTGCCGCATTACACGACAGCCTGTTGTTTTATATATTTAAACCGAATTTCGGTTGTCAGAAACCTCACAATCACATTACACGCAAAAATCTTCCCTTTGATCTACACCTGCATTTCATTAAAAAAGGCTGCAAAGCAACCTTTTTACTCAGACCTTATAGCTTCCAACGCAGATATTTTTATTGCGCTGTTTGCGGGATAAAGCCCCGAGATCACGCCCACAAATATCGAAAAGACCACGGCGCTCACGGCAAGCCACGCAGGCACAACGCTCACTCTGTCGGGGCTTAAAAACAAAACCTCGTAAAGTGTCGCCCAGTCGGTTATTTCCGCCTCCGTGCCGACTATATTTATTATACACGACACTATCAGGCTTATTATCGCGCCCAAAACACCGCCTATAAAGCCTATAAAACCCGCCTCCATAAGGAACATTGCCCTTATATTGCCTATAAAGCAGCCAAGCGCCTTCATAACGCCTATTTCTTTTTTACGCTCGGAAATAGCCATTATCATAGTGTTCATTATACCAAGCGCAGCCACAAACAGCGACACCGTACCAAGGCCGGCAAACATCAACTGTTTTTGCCGTACCTCCTTTTCCATGGGTTCTCTTATGCTTTCAAGCGAATAGGTATAAAACCCCATTTCCTTTATCTCGCTTTCCACATCGGCAACACTGTCTATACTTTGCGTTTTTACATACAATTCCTGATATTCGTCTTTTTTTGTATTGCTTATATTATTGAGCCGTTCAAACTCCGCCGACAGTTTCTTCAAATCGTCGGCTTTGAAAATAAGCCCTTCGACCGTTTCATAACCCTTGCTGTAATCCTCCTTGAGTATGCCTACTATCTTAAATTCCTTTGTGAGCGTTTTTTCGCTGTCGGGATCGCCCATGACCAACTTGAAAGTTTTGTCAAGAGGTTCTATATAAGGCTTAGGCATATCCGCCTCGTCCACGGGCATACCGCTGTCGTCATACATGGCGCTGTAATAATCCACCATATTGTAACCGTCGGGTCTTTGAGTGTCTTTGAGCGTATATGCAAAATGTTCGCCCGCAAGC
>CANRCU010000089.1 GCA_947629215.1 uncultured Clostridia bacterium | reverse complement strand
AAGCGCGAGTATGCAAAGGCGGCGAAAAAAGGCGGTATCAAATCGGCAAAGAAAACCGCCGAGAACGCGGGCAAAGCCGCAAAGAAAACGGCACAAGCCACCAAAAGCACCGTTTCCTTTATTGCGAAGCATTGGAAAGGCGTTTTGATTGCCATTTGTGCGCTACTCTTATTCGTGATGATCTCGGCGGGCGTTACCTCTTGCGTATCACTTTTAACGGGTGGTGTGTCAAGCGTCGTGGGAAGCTCCTACGTTGCCGAGGACGCGGATATACTCGGCGTGGAAGCAGACTACAAGGCAAAGGAAGCGGCATTGCAAAGCCGCATTGATAACGTCGAGCGTACATATAGCGGCTATCACGAATACCGCTATACTCTTGACAGTATCGGACACGACCCATACGTTCTGACTTCCATTCTGACGACCTTGCACCTTGATTATACCCGCGCGGGCGTACAAGACACCTTGCAGACGATTTTTGATATGCAATACAGCTTAACGCTCACGTCCGAAACCGAGGTACGCTACCGCACCGAAACCCGTATGGGAAGCTATGAAGTAACCGACGAGGAAACGGGCGAGGTATCAACCGTTTACTACGAATACGAAGTAGAAGTGCCTTATAACTATTACATTCTCAACGTCAGCTTAACAAGCGAGGATATGGCGGGACTAACCGCTTACCTTATGACAGACGAACAGTTTGACGCCTACCTTGTGTATATGCAGACAAAGGGCAACCGCCCCGACCTATTCCCATAATTTTTGAAAGGAGATTTACAGCCTATGGCAAACAGTAAAATTGAACGTATCGACAAAGAGATTTTGAAAACCCGCGAGAAGATCAGCGAGTATCAAAATAAATTGCGCTCCCTTGAAGCGCAAAAGGCAGAAGCCGAAAACTTGCAGATCGTACAGCTTGTACGCGCTATGCACTTAACTCCCGCCGAGCTTTCCGCTTTGCTCGCGGGCGGTGGAATCCCCGGCATTGCAACAGTACCCGCAGAAGATGAAAACGAGGAGGACAGCGACAATGAAGAATAAAAACATATTCCGTATGACGAGCGTATTGCTCATTTCAATTATTTGCGTATGCGGGCTTTCCCTTAATGCTTACGCAAGCGACGGCGGCGAATATTACACCGAGCCGACCGAAGAAACAACCACCCCGCCCGTTATCGTTATTCCCGATCAGAGCGAGGACGGCGAGCAGACAGGCGAGCCTATCATCATCAAACCCGAAAACGCCTTTACCCCCGACGGCAATATGACGCTTGTGGATAACGTCGAGGGTGAGGACGAGGGACAGAAGCAGTTTATCATTGTTCAGAGCAAGAACGGACACTACTTTTACATTGTGATTGACTACGCCGCCGAGGGAGAAAACACGGTGCATTTTCTAAACCAAGTGGACGAAGCCGACTTAATGGCAATTTTAGCCGAGGAAGAAATCACCCTTGCCCCCGCCGAGTGTACTTGTACCGATAAATGCGCCGTTGGCGATATTGACACTACTTGCCCCGTATGTATTGCGGCTATGACCGAGTGTGCGGGCGCGGAAGCAACACCGCCCGTCGATGAAACAGACACACCCGCAGACGACACCGAACAGCCCGCCCCAAGCGGCTTGAATATGGGTGTAATCATTGCCGTTGTAGTTGTGATCGCACTTGCGGGCGGCGGAGTGTTCTACTATTTCAAAGTGTTAAAGCCCAAAAAGCAGAAGAACAAACAGCCGCAGAGCGCGGAGCTTTCCGAGCTTGAATATGACGAATACGACGAGGACGAGGAATACACCGAAAAACTTGAAGAAATCGCCGACGAAATGAACTACGATACCGACGACACGGAGTACACCGAAGAATGAGTTATACCCTTGTAATTGCAGAGAAGCCGAGCGTCGCGCAGAATATCGCCACCGCGCTGAACGTGGGCGGCAGAAAAGACGGATATATTGAGGGCGGCAACTACATCATTTCTTGGTGTGTCGGTCATTTGGTGGGACTTGCGGCGGCTGACGCCTACGGCGAGCAGTACGCAAAATGGAACTATGATACGCTCCCCATTCTCCCGAAAGAATGGCAATACACCGTAGCCGCCGATAAGGGCAAGCAATTCAAAATCCTAAAAGAGCTTATGCACCGCGCCGATGTTTCCGAGGTAGTCAACGCTTGCGACGCGGGGCGCGAGGGTGAGTTAATTTTCCGCTTTGTGTATAACGTGGCAAATTGCAAAAAGCCTATGCGCCGTCTTTGGATTTCCTCTATGGAAGCCGACGCTATCCGCGCGGGCTTTGCTGATCTGAAGGACGGCGCGGATTATGACGCGCTCTATTCTTCCGCGCTGTGCCGCGCAAAGGCAGATTGGATTATCGGTATCAATGCGACACGCCTTTTCTCTTGTCTGTATCATAAGACATTGAATGTGGGACGAGTGCAGACGCCGACTCTCAAAATGCTCGTTGACCGTGAAGCGAAGATTATGAGCTTCAAAAAAGAAAAGTATTATATTGTGCGTCTTGACCTTGACGGCGCCGAAGCGGCAAGTGCGAGGATCTCCGACAAAGAAAAAACCGAAGAACTCAAAGACGCTTGCCGAGCTTCAAACGCGGTTTGTGTATCGGTCAACCGTGAGAAAAAGACAGTAACACCGCCAAAGCTCTTTGACCTTACCACCTTACAGCGAGAAGCAAACAAACTGTACGGCTACACGGCAAAGCAGACACTTGACCTCGCGCAAGCTCTCTATGAAAAACGTCTGCTTACATATCCGAGAACGGACAGCACCTATCTCACCGAGGATATGAGAGAAACGGCGGCAAGCGTCTCCGCTTTGCTCTCGGTAAAACTGCCCTTTATGAAAGGCGCAGATTTTACCCCCGATCTCTCCCGTGTGCTTGACAGTAAAAAGGTATCAGACCACCACGCGATCATTTCCACAACCGAGCTTGAAAAGACCGAGCTTTCGGCACTTCCCGAAACCGAGCGTAACATCTTATCTCTTGTCGGTGCGCGTCTGCTTTTTGCGGCCGCCGCGCCGCATACCTACGAAGCGGTAAAAGCTATCTTCCGTTGTGCCGATACCGAGTTTACGGCTACGGGAAAGACGTTACTTTGCGGCGGTTGGAAAGAGCTTGAACGATGCTACCGCGCAACGCTCAAACAGAAGCCCGACGACGAGGACAGCGACCTTTCCGCGCTCACCGTTTCCGAGGGACAGAGCTACGATAATCCCGCCGCGAGTGTTACCGAGCATTACACCACACCCCCGAAATCCCATACCGAAGATACCTTACTTTCAGCAATGGAACGGGCGGGCAACGAGGACACCGACGAGGACGCGGAACGTCGCGGGCTTGGAACTCCCGCCACCCGCGCCGCCGTCATTGAAAAGCTCGTCAGCGCGGGATTTGCAGAGCGAAAAGGAAAACAGCTTATCCCCACAAAAGACGGCAACAACCTTGTGTGTGTTCTCCCCGACGTGCTGACAAGCCCCAAGCTGACGGCAGAATGGGAAAACACCTTGACGCAGATCGCAAAAGGAAACGCCGACGCAGACAGCTTTATTTGCGGTATCGAGGATATGACGCGGGAGCTTGTGAAAACCTATCCTTTTCTCTCCGACAAGGACAAAGCCCTTTTCAAAGAGGAAAAGCCCATTGTCGGCAAATGCCCCCGTTGCGGCAAACACGTCTTTGAGGGCAAGAAAAACTATTATTGCTCTAACCGAGAATGTGGCTTTGTGATGTGGAAAAATGACCGTTTTTTTGAGGAACGCAAGGTGAGATTTACGCCCAAGATTGCCGCCGAACTTTTGGAGGACGGCAAGGCGAAAGTCAAAAAGCTGTATTCTCACAAGACGGGCAAAACCTACGACGGAACGGTGCTACTCTCCGATACGGGCGGTAAATACGTCAACTACCATATAGAAAAAACGAGGTAAGAAAAGAAACGTAGCAAGCATAGGAAAGGGGTACCCTTTCCGTAAATATCCCCGCTTTCGCACTTAACGATTGCGGGGGTATTCGCTTGTTGGGATATTCCCAAACCCTTATTGAAACAACGACGAAAGGAGCATTTTATGAACGAAACCTTTGCAATTCTGATTGACAGTAAAACCCGTTTTGAAACGGGTACGGTGGGCGGCTTTTGGCTTGATATGCCCGCTACGAAAGAACAGCTACACGCGGCTATGGAAAGCGTCGGGATTACGGCAAATAACCCGCAGGACTTTTTCATTCGCGGCTATATGGATAACGAACAAAATCACATAGCTTTACCGCACGATCTTGTTTGTGCGGCAGACGTTGACGAGCTTAATTTTCTTGCGGCAAGGATTTCCGAGCTTGACCCCGCAGAAATCGAAAAACTCAATGCCGCTTTGCAGAGCAAAATGGGCTTTGAGAACGTCGGGCAGATCATTGACTTTACCTATAACACCGACTTTTTTATTCACGTTCCCGAAGCACACACGGCGCGGGAGCTTGGCGACTATTATTTGAACAAATCGGGTGCGGTGCAAATGCCAGAAGAATGGAAAGGCGGGATTGACCTTGCTATGTTCGGACAACACGCCGCCGAGCGTGAGGACGGCGCGTTTACGCAGTACGGATATATCGTGATAAGCGGCGACGAATGGAAGCGTCATTTTGAGGGGCGCGACGTTCCCGAAGAATACCGCATTATGAGCTATCCGCAACCGGCACGACTTGACCCCGAAAAGGTGGAATTTGATACGATTGCCACAAGACAAGCGGCTGTCCTTACGACAGAGCCGCCCGAAGCTATCCCCGTAAAACCCATTATTCCGACAGCAACAGACCCGAACGGAAAGCTGAAAGAAATTACCGACCGCTTGGAACAAGGCATTGCCGACCTTTTTAATAGCGAGCGTTTCAAAGAATATCTAAACGTAATGTCGAAATTCCACAATTACAGCTTTAACAACACGGTGCTGATTGCATTGCAGAAGCCCGACGCTTCACTTGTTATGGGCTTTAACGCTTGGAAAGGAAAAGGCATTGAAAGGAACGTCAAAAAGGGCGAGCAAGGCATACGCATTTTTGCCCCCGCGCCTTATAAGATCAAGACCGAAGCGGAAAAGCTCGACCCCGACACAAAGAAGCCGATCATAGGCGAGGACGGCAAGCCGATCACCGAAACAAAAGAGATCACGATACCCGCCTTTAAGGTGGTAAGCGTCTATGACGTTTCGCAGACCGAGGGAAAAGAATTACCGACGCTCGATGTTGATGAACTGCTCGGAAGCGTTGAGAATTACAATGACTTTTTCACCGCACTTGAAAAGACCTCTCCCGTTCCCATTGCCTTTGAGCAGATCGAGGGCGGCGCACACGGTTATTATCACCTTGAGGACAAGCGCATAGCTCTTAACGAGGGTATGAGCGAATTGCAGACCTTGAAAACGACCATACACGAAATCGCACACGCAAAGCTACACGATATTGACCTTAACGCCCCCGCTGAGGAACGGGCGAACAGACCCGACAGACGCACACGCGAGGTTGAAGCGGAAAGTATCGCGTACACCGTCTGTCAACATTACGGGCTTGACACGTCGGATTACTCTTTCGGCTACGTTGCGGGTTGGAGTAGCGGGCGCGAAATGTCGGAACTGAAAAGCTCCCTTGAAACGATACGCGCAACCGCCGCCGAGATCATAGACAGCATTGACGCGCACCTTGCGGAAATTCAAAAGGAGCGCGAAGCCGAAGCCCCCGAACTTGACCCCAAAGGCGAGCCGACGGTTACGATCATTTGGAGTGAAAACGGCAAGCTCCGCGACGGCGAAACAATGCCCCTATCCCGCGCTAACGCTTTATTTGAAGCTCTTGACGCGCAGAACAAAGATACCCCCGGCTACGATAAAACAAAATTCCGTCTTGACTTCACCCTTGACGGCAAGCCCGAACAGTATGAGGGACGCCAGGACTTGGGCGACGGCGAGGGCTCTTTGATAGACCACATAGAGAAATTCAACGCCTATTATCTGCATAACGAGGAATGGCAGAATCAGCTATTGCGGAGTGAGGGGCGCGAAGCTATGGAAGCAGACCGAGCTACACGTGAGCTTTTGGTGGGCGAAGTTGTCCCGTATTTGCGGCTACATTGCAACCTCTCGGAAATGGAACAAGCGGCAAAAACAGCACTACATAACACCGCAAGTCTGACACCCATTGATACAGCATATTTTACGGCAATTACCGAGTATGTTGCAGAGTGCCGCGCTATGCTCAACAGCGGGACCTATGAGCTTCCCGAAGCTCCGAAGCGGTCAGACTTTGACCCCGAACTGCAAACATACACGGAACAAGTCAAGGCAGAGGTCGAAAAGGAAACGTACTTTGAGATTTACCAAATCGCAAACATCGAGCAAACGGCAGAAATCGTCTTTGAGCCATACGACCGATTGATAGCTACGGGGCATACTGTTGATTCCGCAAATTACGAATTGGTGTATGCCGCACCGCTTACGCCCGATATGACGCTTGAAGATATTTATACCCGTTTCAATATTGATATTCCCGAAGATTACACGGGACGTAGTTTGTCGCTCTCCGACGTTGTGGTGCTTCATCAAGACGGCGACGTTAGCGCACATTACGTTGATAGCGTCGGCTTCCGCGAGGTACCGCAGTTTCTTGATCGCGACACAGCACAAGTGCTTATCCCCGACAAACACACAACGGGCGAGAAGATCACAACGCCGCGCGGCAGTTTTAGCGTTACCGATATGACCCGCGAGCAAATGGAAGCGGCGGGCTACGGCGTACATCATACGTCCGAGGACGGCAAGCACTTGATTATGGGAAACGGTACGCGGGCTTTCGCCGTTGCCGCAGAAAATCCCATAAAGCACGTTGAGGACACCATCGAGCAGAACGACAACAAGTTTGATGGTATCATCAATAATACACCCGAAACACCCGCCGTTGACGCATTGGAAGCAAAAGCAAAGGCGGGCGAGCCTATCTCTCTTGTCGATTTTGCAAATGCAATTAAGGCAGAGGAAAAGGGCGGCAAGAGTAAGCCCAAAGAGGAAAAACAATCTATCCGCGCACAGCTTAAAAAGGACGCGGGCAAAGAAAAAGCCGCCCCTAAAAAGACGGCGACTAAAAAGAAAAATAACGATTTGGAGGTATGAAAATGAACACAAGATTTACCGTTGAGGAATTAAACCTTATCAGCATTTACATTTACGAAGATCGCGCAAGTCTGATTAAGGAAATGAGCGACGCGCTCCCATATATGGACGAGGATATGCGCGAGCTTGCAGACCGCACCCTTGACAAGCTCCGCGCTATGACCGACGAGGAATTTGCCGAGCTTGACGTGTACGCGGCTGACGACGAGGAATAACGCCCACAAGCGCGAGGGCGCGCCCTACGCGCCTTTCGCGCCGCAGACAAGCAAAGCACACGACGCATACAAACGCGCCCAGAATGAATTATAGCGTACCCAAAACAGACAGACGGACACGGCACCAATACGGCTGCCGTGTCCGTCTGTTTCTTTTTTCAATCTTGCATAGCTCGGCGCAAATTCTGCTGATTCATTCTGCCGATAATACTATTCATACGATCAAACAGTTCGTCTATTTCACTTTCAGACATTGGTGTAAACTGTGTTTGATTAAAAGGACTTGGGTCTATAAATTGTGCCATTTTTCGCAAGCCTTGTATTGCTCGATATTCAGCCAAAGCCATATTATAGCCGTCCTCTATATGACCGCTTCCATAAGGAACATTATCCTCAACAAAACGTACTCGTCCGTCAAAACGATCTATCAAATCAATTACATCAGCGTTAGTATTTATACTACGCCAACAAGTATTATCTTTTTCAACCTCTGCTTTCCACAATCTGCGTATTTCAGTATCAGAACTTGCTAAACGAGAAAGATAGCCTTTAGGGTCGCCCGTTTCTTGCAGTTTTTTGATTTTTTCCTCAATGTATTCTTTCATTATGTAAAAATTCCTTTCTGTACTACAATGTAAGTATTTGAATTTATTATACCATATTTTTTGAATTTTTCTACCGTTTTCCCGTTTATTCTCGCGTAGTAATCTTCTTTTTCACTTGCACTCGGTCAATCTTCAAAAAAGCGTCAATATTCCGCTTCATTGTGTCGTATTCCTTGACTTGCTTTTTGAGCTTGCCATAGTCAGCATTGCTTGTCTGAAATTCGCTATACCGCCGAATATTGTATTGACAATATAAACCTGCGTTCCATACCGCTTGATTGG